>CANOGI010000022.1 GCA_947565475.1 uncultured Eubacteriaceae bacterium | reverse complement strand
GTTGGCTTGAGGTGACAATTTATGGGATTGCTATAGTATTTAATTGTGCGGGATTTCCCTGTCCAGGATTTTCCCGTTATTGAATAATAAAATTTTATAATGTATTTATAAAATGGAATTTTTTGTTGAAAAAGAATTGACTGATAAATAAAATTATGTTATTATTACTATGTTTGGTTGATTTCATAAATCATAAAAACCGCTTTCGTTAAAAATTATTATGACGAAAGATTTTTTTGCTTAAAATAATAATATTAATATAGGTGATATTAAAAAAATTTAATAAGTTTTTAAAAGCGTGGAACTTTATAAGTTTTATAAATGATGGTTATCCTCGAATTTTACGTAAAACTATTTTTATTAAATTCAGTGTTTTCACATATAAAAACGTCTTTAAAACACTATATAGTCAATCAACTTTAAATAAATAAAAGGAGATGCATCTAACTTGGTTATTTTCAGATTGATTAACTATAAATATAATTAAAAAATATTCTATTGCCAGGGAGTGATATTAATGACTGAAATAGCGGTCTTGGGTTATGGTACGGTTGGTTCAGGAGTTTATGAGGTTTTAAATACAAACCGTGAAAGCATTGATAAAAACGCGGATGAGAAAATTAGAATTAAATATGTTCTTGATTTAAGAGATTTTCCAGGGGAGCCTGTTCAGGAGTTTATTGTTCATGATTTTAACGTTATTTTAAATGATGACAGTATTAAAGTTGTTGCTGAGGTTATGGGTGGGGTTGAACCCGCTTATACTTTTGTAAAGAGTGCTCTATTGAAAGGCAAAAGCGTCGTTACGTCGAATAAAGAGCTTGTCGCTAAGCATGGGGCTGAGCTTTTAGGAATAGCTAAAGAAAATAATATTAATTTTCTTTTTGAGGCGAGCGTCGGGGGCGGTATCCCTATTATTAGACCTTTGAATCAGTCTTTGACGGCTGATGAAATATACGAGATTACCGGAATATTAAATGGAACTACAAATTATATGCTTACCAAAATGACAAAAGAGGGTCTTGATTATGATGAGATTTTAAAGGATGCCCAGAGTAAAGGATATGCTGAGAAAAATCCCGCGGCAGATGTCGAGGGATTTGATACATGCCGTAAAATCGCCATACTTGTTTCACTCGCTATTGGTAAGCAGGTTGATTTTGAAAGTATTTATACAGAGGGTATTACAAATATATCAAAAACAGATATTGATTATGTGAAAAAATTAAATAAAAGCATTAAACTTCTCGCCACATCTAAAGTTACTGATAAAGGCGTATGGGCAAGGGTTTCTCCTGTTATTATAGGCGAGGAAAATCCTTTATCAATGGTAAACGACGTGTTTAACGCTATTTTAGTTAAGGGAAATGTTATTGGTGACGTTATGTTTTATGGGAAAGGAGCCGGCAAGCTTCCAACGGCAAGCGCTGTTGTTGCTGATATTGTTGACGCCGTTAAACATTTAGGAAGAAATATAATGACTTCATGGTCAATGGAAAAGCTTAATATTCTTAATATAGATAACGTTGAGGTAAGCAAATTTATAAGAGTTGAATATAATAATAAAGAACAGGCGATTGCTTTAGTTAAAGAGATTTTCGGCGATGTTGAGATTATTGAGGTGGAATTAACAAATTCGGAATTTGCTTTTGTGTCAGAAGCGGAAACCGAAAAATCAATAAATGAGAAAATTAATGAGTTATTGAATAAAGAGTGTGTTTCAAATATTCCAAATACTATAAGGATTGAAAAATAGCTCTATAGTTTATTTGAGTTTTGTTTACTGTATATTTTCAACTTGTTTTAAGCTTCTCGGGAAATCGTTAATTATAGCGATTTTTTGACAAATAACAGCTTCTAAGGAGGAAGTAAAAGTGTTAATTGTAAAGAAATTTGGTGGTACTTCGGTCGCTAACGCAGAGAGAATTTTGAATGTTGCCAATAGATTGGTTGAGTCTTATAAAGAGGGCAATAAAATTGTTGTTGTACTTTCAGCCCAAGGTGATACTACTGATGACCTTATAAAAAAAGCGAACGAAATTAATTCAAACGCTTCAAAAAGGGAAATGGATATGCTTCTTTCTACTGGTGAGCAACAGTCTGTAGCCTTAATGGCTATGGCTATCCAAAAGCTTGGCTATCCGGCGGTTTCTTTAAATGCTTTTCAATGTGATATTTATTCCAACTCAACATACGGAAACGCCCGTATAAAAAGTATTTCTACCGAAAGAATTTCTGAAGAGCTTGATAAAAACAATATTGTTATTATAACAGGTTTTCAAGGTATTAACAGAGGCGGAAATGTTACTACTTTGGGACGAGGGGGTTCAGACACCTCAGCTGTGGCTTTAGCGGCTATTCTTAACGCGGATTTATGCGAAATTTATACCGATGTTGACGGAGTTTACACTTCAGACCCGAGGATTGTCAAAAAAGCGAGAAAGCTTTCTGAGATAAGCTATGATGAGATGCTTGAACTTGCTTCTTTAGGAGCTAAAGTTCTCCATAACCGTTCTGTTGAGCTCGCTAAAAAATATAATGTAAATTTAGTTGTACGTTCAAGTCTTACAAGAGAAGAGGGTACTATTGTTAAGGAGGAATCTACTGTGGAAAAAATGTTAGTAAACGGTGTTGCCGTTGATAAAGATATTTCAAGAATCGCTTTAGTCGGGCTTAAAGACCAACCCGGTATAGCTTTCAATGTATTCTCTTTGCTTGCAAAAAATAAAATCAGCGTTGATATTATTTTACAATCTATAGGGCGTGAGGATAAAAAGGATATATCTTTTACTGTTTCAACTGCTGATTTGAACCCAGCTCTTGAGGTTATTGAGAAAAATAAAAATAGATTTAATTATGAGAAACTTCTTCATGACGATAAAGTGGCGAAAGTTTCTATTGTAGGCGCTGGTATGGCGACAAATTCAGGCGTCGCGTCAACTATGTTTGAGGCTTTATATGATGAAAATATAAATATTAAGATGATTTCAACATCTGAGATTAAAATTTCTGTTCTTGTTACGGAGAAGGACGCTGAAAGAGCCGCTAATGCTATTCACGAGAAATTTAGACTTGATGAGATAAAATAAATAATTAATTAATAAAAACGCCGATTAATTTTCCACGATAAATTTATTAGTTTATTTGGAGTTTTAATCGGTGCTTCTTTAAATTAAATATATATAGCGATGTGTAAGTTTTTAATGAGGAATAATAAAATAATTTACATAATTATCAGGTTTTATTAACGTTTGTTGTTTTATTATTTATTATTTTATTATAAGTTAAAATAATATATCTATATATTATTAATGAAAATATTTTAGAGTTTTTTATTATATTTTTATTTGAAATTAGTAAATTTGAGTTTTTTAATCGGAGGTTTGATTTTTGATTTATTATTTTTTAATTCTTTTTTTTACGGTTGTTATTAAAGCTTATTTATCAGGTATAGAAGTCTCAATGAAAAATATTCAAAGAAAAATGATTTTTTCAGAGGATGAAAATGAAAAAGACGAAATTTATGTCCTTGATAAATATATTGTAACTGTGAATGTTCTTAAATCAATTATTATGATTTGTTTTGGAGGATTTGTTTTTTATAATATAGGACATGTTGTTTCGGAATTTTATTCTTATGAGACAAATGAAGTTGTTTATTATTTAATTGAAATTGTTATTTTAATTGTTACTCTTTATGTTGTTGCCGTGTTTGGAGGGTTTATACCTAAAAAAATCGCTTTGAAAACGACTAAAAACGTTATGGGTTTTGGGTTGTTTCCTGTTAAGTTTATTTACTATCTTTTTTGCTTCTTTTTTGTGCCATTTGTTAAATTATCTGAGTTTTTAAACAAAGTTATTGGAATTGATAAAAAAGTAAGAGATGACGATGTTACTCAGGAAGAAATTATGATGATGATTGAAGCGGGTGGGGAGAAAGGCACTATTGATTATGACGAGAGAGAAATGCTCGCGAATGTTTTTGAGTTTGACGATAAAACAGCCGGAGACATTGCCACTCACAGAAAAGATATTGTCGCTGTTCCTTATGACTCAGGAATTGACGATATTATAAAAATTATTCTTGAGGAAAAATATTCAAGAATTCCTGTTTATGATGATACAATTGATAATATTGTCGGTATTTTACATATTAAAGACGTTATGAAGCATTTTCTTACATTTGGAAAAAGTGATTTTAATATTAAAGAACTTTTAATGGAGCCTTTTTTTGTTCCATTCACTAAAAAGACAGATGAGCTTTTTAAAGAAATGCAGGAAAATAAAATACATTTATCTGTTGTTCTCGACGAGTATGGTGGTACGCTTGGAATTGTTTCTATGGAAGATCTTATTGAGGAGGTTATGGGAAATATACTTGACGAGTATGATGACGAGGAAAATCCAGAAGTTGTTTCTAATGATGGAGTTAATTTTTATATTGACGGGAAAGCGGACTATGAGGAAACCTGTGAATATTTGGGAATTGAGAAAGATGACGAGGAATATGACACAATGAGCGGTTTTTTGATAGGGAAAATGGGACATATTCCTGAAATTAATGAGGAGTTTTGTTTTGAGACTGAAAAATTTGCTTTTTATACGGAAAAAGTTGAGGAAAACAGAATCTCTTTAATTAAAGCGGTAAAGATAGAAGAGCCAGTCGAAAAGGAAATTGAAGATATAAAACAATAAATTTATAAGATGATTTTTTTCGATTGTCAAAATGTTTTTACGTGAAAATTTATTATAGGTAAGATATATAATGTTGTTGAGATTTGTATTAATATAGCATTATTTTAAAATTATGGTATATGCATAGAATTATAAAAAATAAACTTAGGAGAATTTTTTGCCTAAGTTTATTTTTTGCAATTTTCTAAGCATTTTGGTTTTGAGTATATAAAAACAAATTGAAAAATAAATTTTATCCGCTGAACTTGTCAAGCTTCGAGTTTATTGGTTATAGCAATTAAATAGAATCATGGTTTATTTTCATAATTCGCAGAGTTTTTGGAAATGACTTAGATATTAAGAGTATTTATTGTTATTTTTGCGTAATGTCGGTTATTTTATTCTTTTTAGACTGTAATAGCATAATATTTGTCCTAAAATTTATTTGCAAATATGTTTTTCTTATGCTATAATCTCTATTGTAAACTGTTTAATTTAATTTTATTCTTATTTAGGAGTGTGATTTTTTGTGGATCCTGATAGTTTGGACCCTTCGAGTTTGTCATCAATAATATTTTTTATTATTCTTTTGTTTTTATCCGGATTTTTTTCCGCTTCTGAAACAGCTCTGGTTTCATTGAGTAAGATAAGACTCAGAAGTATGGTTGATGAGGGTGTTAAAAACGCAAAACTTATTGAAAAGGTTCTTTCTAATCAAAGTAAACTTATAAGTACTATTCTTGTAGGAAATAATCTTGTCAATATAGGGGCTTCCGCTTTGGCTACATCTTTTACTATTAAAGTCTTTGGTGATAAATGGATAGGTGTTGTTACGGGTATACTTACTTTCTTGGTATTGATTTTCGGTGAGATTACTCCGAAAACTTTTTCAACTCAAAAATCAGAGTCTGTATGTATATGGGTAATTAAACCTATTGCCTTATGTTGCTTTATATTTACCCCTATAGTTGCGGTACTTAATGTTATTACAGGTTTTATATTTAAAATTATGGGATGCGATTTTAACAAAAAAATACCTACCATTACGGAATCTGAGTTTATGACTATGGTAAATGTTGGACACGAGGAAGGAGTTCTTGAGGTCGACGAGAGAGAAATGATAAGCAATGTTATGGGCTTTGGAGACTCTGACGCTAAGGATATTATGACGCCAAGAACGGCTATAGTTGGTGTGGAGATTAATTCGACATATGAAGAGGTTTTAAAAGTTTTTAAAGAAGAGCAGTTTTCAAGGCTTCCGGTTTATAAAGAGAATATTGATGATATTGTAGGCATTATTTCTTTTAAGGATTGTATGATTTCGGCTGATATTAAAAATTTTAATATTAGTAAGATTATGAGAAAGCCTTATTTCACTTATGAGTCAAAATCGTGTAGCGAGCTTTTTTCCGTTATGAGAACAAAGAGTCTTTCTATGGCGGTTATACTTGATGAATATGGCGGAACATCGGGAATTGTTACTTTAGAGGACTTACTTGAAGAAATTGTCGGAGAGATATCTGATGAGTATGATGATGAGACAGAGGAAATTAAAGTTATTAGAGACAATGAGTATATTGTTGAGGGAAGTACAAAAATTTCTGATGTAAACGATATGATTGGGACTAATTTTGAATCAGAGGATTTTGATTCAATCGGAGGATACGTAGTAGGTGTTATCGGGAGGTTTCCAGAAAAAGGAGAAACTATTGAGGAAAAAGACGTTAAGTTTATAATAGAGGAAACAGGCAGAAACAGGATTGAGAAAATTAGGATTTTAATATAAGTTTTTATGTGAAAATAGGTTTTTGGTGATTTCAAAAGCCTATTTTTTTATGTGGAAAGCGATAAACTGAAATTTATAGTTATAGTCAAACTACTGACAACAATACCGAAAAAATTATTTTTATCAGTTAAACTTGTTGAAATTCAAATTTATTGACTCTATTAAAAAATTTTTAAAGATAAGTGTATGCTCATTTGACATTTTTTTCAGATGTATGTATAATATATATTAAGAATTAATTATAATTAAAGATTTTTTGTGCAAAAATTTATATTTTAGCAGGGAAATACAGTATTCAATAAATTTATATTTATGAAACTTTTATAAAATTTAATTATTGTTTTATATCATATTTTTTTGAGAGGGTGTTTTAATGGGTACTCCTAAATATGCTATTGTACAGGAATGGATAAAAAGTGAGATAAATAAGGGAAGTTATAAAAACGGGGAGAAAATGCTCTCTGAAAATGAGCTTATGGAAAAATTTAATTTTAGCCGCCAAACAATAAGGCTCGCGATAAGTAATCTTGAGAATCAGGGTTATCTCGAAAAGATTAAGGGAAGCGGGACTTATGTGCGTATAAAAGGAGGAAGTTCAAGCAAAGAGACAAGAAATATAGGAGTTATAATAACATATTTAGATGAATATATTTTCCCTGAAATTATAAAGGGGATTGAGAATGTGTTGTCTGAGAATAATTATAATATTACTTTGGGTATAACCTATAATAAAGTTGAGAAAGAAACTTCTATTTTAAATTCTCTTATTAATAAAAAAGTTGATGGGATAATAGTTGAGGGAACAAAATCAGCTATTCCTAATCCCAATAAAGAAATTTACGCCCAATTTAAAAAAAATATTCCTTGTGTTTTTATAAATGGGAATTATCCAGACCTCGATATACCCCTTTGTTCTATGAACGATGTTGAGGGAGGACATATGGCCGCTAATTATCTTATTGAGAGAGGACATAAAAAGATAGGCGCTGTTTTTAAATCTGACGATATACCTGGGCATAGAAGATACGAGGGATTTATGAGGGCTATGCATAAACATAGTATTATAATTGATGAAAAAAATATTTTATGGTATACAACGGAAGATTTAGAGTATTTGTTTAAAGGAGACGCCGATTCTATTTTATTAAAACGTTTTGAGGGGTGTACGGCTATTGTTTGCTACAACGACCAAATGGCGCTTAATGTTATCAGATTTCTCGAAAGGAATAATATAAAGCCATTTGAAGACGTTTCTATAATAGGATTTGATAATTCGACTTTGTCAAAATTTCTTGACCTTACAAGTATAGATCATATGAAATATGACCTCGGCGCTTTGGCGGCGGAAGCTCTGATTAAACAAATAAAAACAGGAGAAAAAACAGGCGCCAGAATAAAAACGGAGATTATAGAAAGGGCTTCTGTTAAAGATATAAGAAGAAATTGATGTAATTTTATATAAAATTTTTCTAAAAGGAGTTTTTACTATGGGGAAATATACTATTGGTATTGATTTTGGGTCTTTGTCAGGCAGGGCGGTTTTAGTTGATGTAAAAAACGGTGAGGAAATTTTTACTTCTACATATGATTATCCTCACAAGGTTATGTCAAAAGAGCTTCCTGATGGAACAGTTTTGGGAAACGACTGGGCTTTACAGCATCCGCAGGATTATCTTGATGTATTTAATATTACGATACATGATATATTAAAAAATGTTTCTCCTTGCGATATTATAGGGATAGGCATAGATTTTACCGCTTGTACGGTTCTTCCTGTTAAAGCCGACGGGACGCCTTTGTGTTTTTTGGATAAATATAAATCGGAACCGCATGCCTATGTTAAGTTATGGAAACACCACGCGGCGCAAGACAAAGCTAATAGAATTAATGAGCTCGCGGAAAAAAGAGGTGAGAAATGGCTTTATCGTTATGGCGGTAAAATATCGTCGGAATGGGTTTTTCCAAAGTTACTGCAAATAGCGGAGGAGGCTCCAGATGTTTATAACGATATGGACTTTTTTGTTGAGGCAGCAGATTGGGTTATATGGCAGCTTACAGGGAATTTTGTGAGAAATAATTGTACCGCTGGATATAAAGCTATATGGAGTAAAAAAGATGGTTTCCCGTCAAATGACTTTTTCAAGGAATTATCTCCAAAACTTGAAAATGTAATTGAAACAAAAATGTCAGGTGAAATAGTTTCTATTGGAAAAAGAGCCGGTTTTATTACAGAAAAAGCCGCTGAACTTACGGGACTTAATAAAGGAACATCTGTCGCTGTCGCTAATGTTGACGCTCATGTTACCGTTCCCGCCGTTAAAATAAATACAGTTGGAAAAATTCTCGCTATTATGGGAACCTCAACTTGTCATATTCTTTTAGGTGATTCAGAAAAAGTTGTTCCGGGAATGTGTGGTGTTGTTGAGGATGGTGTTGTTGAGGGATTTTATGGTTATGAGGCTGGACAAAGCTGTGTAGGAGACCATTTTGCTTGGTTTGTGAGTAATTGTGTTCCACAGGAATATTTTGAGGCTGCGAAAAAACAAAATATGGATATACATCAATATCTCACAATGAAGATGGATAAATACAAAGTTGGTGAAACCGGTCTTGTTGCTTTGGACTGGTGGAATGGAAACCGCTCTGTTTTAGTTGATGTTGACCTTACTGGTCTTATTTTAGGTATGACTTTACACACAAAGCCAGAGGAGATTTATCGCGCTTTAGTTGAGGCGACCGCTTTTGGAACAAGGAAGATAATTGAGACGTTTAACGAGAGTGGTATTCCGATTAATGAATTTTATGCCGCAGGAGGTATAGCTGAGAAAAATTCTGTGGCTATGCAGATTTATTCGGATATTCTTAATTTACCTGTTAAAATTTCAGGTTCAAGTCAGGGTCCAGCTTTAGGCTCCGCTATATTTGCCGCTGTGGCTGCGGGAAGCGAGAATGGAGGATATGATAATATTTCTGAGGCCTCTGATGTTATGGGAAAACTTAAAGATGTTATATATACTCCTATTGAGGAAAATGTTAAAGTTTATGATAAAATTTATAGAGAATATTGTGTTTTACATGATTTTTTTGGAAAAGAAAATGATTTAATGAAAAGAATGAAAAAAATTAAAAATGATGTAAGCGAAATTTAAAAAAGATTATTTATAAATAAAAAAGTGAGGTTTTTTTATGCTTGAGAATCTAAAAAAAGAAGTTTGCGAGGCAAACTTGCTTTTGCCAAAATATAACCTTGTTATATTTACATGGGGAAACGTTAGCGCTTTTGACAAGGAAAGCGGTTATGTTATTATAAAGCCATCAGGGGTTGAATATGATAAAATGAGTCCGGATGATATGGTTGTTGTAGATCTTACCGGGAGAATAATAGAGGGAAACTTGAATCCATCATCGGATACGCCAACGCACATTGAGATTTATAAAAAATTTAAAGGTGTTGGCGGAATTGTACATACTCATTCAAGTTGGGCCACTGTTTTCGCGCAGGCGGGAAAATCTATTAAACCTTATGGAACTACTCATGGTGATTATTTTTACGGAGATATTCCTTGTACAAGGGATATGACTGACAAAGAGATAAAAGAAGAATATGAAGTTAATACAGGCAAGGTTATTGTGGAAACATTTTTAGGAAATGGCATAAATCCTATGGAAGTTCCAGCTGTTCTTGTCAAAAATCACGCTCCTTTTACTTGGGGAAAGACCCCTTTTGACGCGGTTCATAATTCGGTTGTTCTTGAGAATTTAGCTATGATGGCTTATAATACGGAAACTCTTATGGGACAAACCGTTAAACCTATGGGACAAACCCTTCTTGACAAGCACTATTTGAGGAAACATGGAAAGGATTCTTATTACGGACAAAAAGAGGGTTATAGTTTATCTGGAAATTGAAATATACGTTATAAATTATAAAAGTTTGACAATGTATTTATTTTTATAATTTTTGGATATGTTCTATCATTAGACTTATTTTGAAACTTTACGTTGATTTGGTAGGAAATAGAAAAAAGTCACTTTATTTAAAACTTCTTTCGCTTTTGGCGTTTAAAAAACAAGATGCCTTTCGTTGAAATAGCGCTACGAAGAAAGTGTGAGAATACAGTTCGACTTTCGCAAAGTAAAAGCGCGGACCTTTTATATAAAGTGATTTTTCTTTTTTGTAGAATTACCGCGATTGCTTAATTTTGAAAGAGTTCTACTAATAAAATATGTTTATGTGTTTTTGACAACAGTTGTATAGTTTTAAGCTACACTTTAATAAAATTATTTTTTTGATTTTATAAATGATGTGGAATAAAATTTATAACGAGGTGGTGTAATGGTTATTTTGATAGCGGGCGCTTCTCATACGGGAAAAACTTTATTGTCACAAAAACTTTTAGAAAAATATAAATTTCCTTGTCTAAGTTTAGACCATATAAAAATGGGCCTTATAAGAAGCGGGCAGACATCTTTAACTGTTAATGATGACAAAAAGATGACTGTTTATCTCTGGACTATTGTAAGAGAAATTATAAAAACAGTTATTGAAAATAAACAAAATATTATTATTGAGGGATGTTATATACCTTTTGATTGGAAAAATGATTTTAACTATGAGTATCTCAAAGAAATAAAGTATTATTGTCTTATTATGTCCAAAAGGTATATTAAAGAGAATTTTGAGGATATAAAAAAGTTTTCTAATGTTATTGAGAATCGTTGTCATGATTTTTCCATTGATATGGAAACAATGATTAGGGAAAACGCTGAGAATCTTAAAATGTGCGAAAAGTATAATAATAATTATATTTTGATAGATGAAGATTATAATATAATTATTGAGTTATAAAAATTTATTTTGTATTAAGATACAACAAAGTAATTGTAATTACGTTATAGTATCTTAAATATATATAAAAATTAGTTATAATAAAGTTAAATTTAGATAAGAAAATTATTTAATTGATTTTTTTGATATTTTAATAGTTTTTAAATGGGGTTTAAAAAATTTTTTTCAATAAGATAATAGTTTTTTTGTTTTTGTAACTATAATTTTAGTAAAATATATTGTTTTTTATTTTATTTGTGTTATTATAGAATTAATAAAATAATGTTACATAGCTTTTAAGAAAAAATCAGATGTCTAATCAACTTTATAATTACGTTTGATTTTATTGGATTTTCGATATAATTTATGAGAGCGGCAATAAACACCAGTTCCCCAATTTGTTAATTTTATAAAATCAGATTTCTTGAATACTATGATTTCTGTTTTTGGAAGATAGTTATCTATACTGTAAAAATATTTTTTATCCTAACTATAATGTATTGATAAAATTAAATTTTTTTATTGGCAATTATATGAGTACAAAGGTAAAATTTTTTATTTTATTACAGATGATTTCTATAAAAAGTGATGTGAGTTATAAATAAATTTATGTTAAGAAAGCTGGGGGAGTGTAAGTGAAAGATTCAAAAAATATGCAAAAGCAATATGTAGTTACTTTATTGGTTACACTGATAGCTTTGATTATAATTGTAGTTTACAGTTTTAATTCATTTTACTCAAACACAACAAAAGACACGATAGCTCTTGGCGAAAGTTGTTTGGCGCAGGAAGTAGGGCAACTTAACGCTTATCTCGCGAAAGGTAAAGACGTGATGCAGGTTACGGCTATAACAGTTGAGTATATGATGAAAGAGAAAATGTCTTCTGACGAGATATTAAGTTTTCTTGAAAATGAAGCGGAGCGCTATAAAGTAAGTATTGACGCTAACTTTACAGGAATTTATGGATTTATAAATGGAAAGTATCTTGATGGAATAGGTTGGATTCCTGACGAGGATTATGTTCCTCAAGAGCGTGTATGGTATACGGACGCTGTAAAGGCAGGAGGCAAACCAACGATTATTTCACCTTATCTTGATGCTCAGACTAATAGTATCATGATTTCTATAAGTCAGATGTTATATGATATGAAAAGTGTAATTTCTTTGGATATTGAGATGAATGAAATTCAAAAGATTACTGAGAATATACATTTAAACAATCACGGATATGGATTTGTATGTGATAAAAACGGGCTTGTTATAGCGCATTCCGACATAAATGAAAAAGGAAAAAATTATATAGAAAATGAAGAAATGTCAAAAATTTTGGAAAGAGTTTATGATGGGCGGAGGAATAATTTTGAGATAGATATTGCCGGTGAGGATTTTACAATATTTTCTGATGTGGTCATGGATGATTGGTATGTTGTGATGGTTGTGAACAACAGGGAATTATATGATGACTTACATCATATTTTTATTAGGAATGTAGCGATATGTTTTCTCATATTTGTGGCTATTGTTATATTCTGTACGCTTTCTCTTCGCAGGGTACATAAGTATATGAGGGAAATTGAGGAAAATAGGAAAAAGATAAATAATCTTAATGAAACTATTATGAAAATTCTTGCGAGAACTATCGACGCGAAAGATAAATACACAAAAGGACATTCTGTACGAGTGGCGGAATACAGCAGGGAAATCGCAGCTAAAATGGGAAAAAATAAAAAGGAGCAGAAAGAGATATATAATGTAGCGATGATGCATGATATAGGAAAGATAGGTATTCCTGACAGTATTATAAATAAACAGGGAAAGCTGACGGATGAGGAGTATGATTTAATTAAGCTTCATACTTTAACAGGATATCATATATTAAAGGATATGTCTGAAAATAAAATGATTGCTATAGGAGCTAAATTTCATCATGAGAGATATGATGGAAAGGGTTATCCTAATGGACTTAAAGGAGAAAATATACCTTTAATCGCGAGAATTATTGGTGTTGCTGATGCATATGACGCTATGGCATCAAGTAGAAGTTATCGAAGCGCTCTTCCTCAAGATACGGTAAGAAGTGAAATTGAAAAGGGAAAGGGAACTCAATTTGATCCGTATATAGCTGATATTATACTTGAAATGATAGATGATGATAAAGAATATAATATGAAGCAGTCGTCTGAGCTGAATAAAACTATTCTTGTAGTCGATGATGACCCAATTACAATAAGTCTTGTTAAAAATATTTTTAAAAGTGAGCCTATGTACACTTTAATCGATGCTGAGAAAGGAGAGGACGCTTTAAAAATTATTGATGAGAATAAAATTGATTTGATTTTCCTTAATATTGAGATGCCTGACATTAGCGGTTTTGAAATTCTTAAAATCGTTAAAGGAAAGTATGATATTCCTGTTGTATTTTTAACGGGACATAAAAATGTTGAGATTATTCAGGAAGTGACGGAGCTTGATGTTGAGGATTATCTTACAAAACCGTTTTTACCCGCGGCATTGTTGGAAATTGCCAACAGTGTTCTTGATGATTAATTTATAAAAAGTTTATTGAAACCAAAAAAATTTACTGATACTAAAATTAAAGCTTAATGAGGCTGTGTTGGTAAAACTTTTAGCAATTTGAAAAATTTTTTAAATATATCGGATTTATCAAAATTTAATTGGGTATTTTTTATTGGTTTGCTGTAGATAAATCAACAAAAAACAGTGGCTTTATGCTGCTGTTTTTTGTTGAGTATTTTAAAGTTTTAAATATTATGAGAGTCTGAGTATTATATAGTTAAACCACTTAAAGAATGAACAAGTTTGGCGGTTTAAAATCCTTTTTGTCGCGTTAGCGACAGTTGGTATAGACTTATAACTATGCTCTCTTTCCGCTGTTTTGCGAAAATAATTTTAATCACATCTCCTTTTGTTTATTTTCAAGTAGTTTGACTATAAAGGCTTTAAAGAAACAATAAACTAGGTATATATATTTTCTAAAATTTAAAAGTGTATTGTTCGTCAGATAAGAGCAAGTATTAAAATTTCATATAAAAATAAAAAACTGTTATTGTGATTTAGGGCGTGTCTGAAAACTAAAAATTGCACAATCCAATCATTTTTGTTATAATAAAGAAAAAAAACGGAGGAAAAGTAATGGCTGCAAAAAGGTATGAACTAAGCGATGAACAATGGGAAATGATAAAAGATATGTTTCCCAAAGCTAAAACAGGAAGACCACCCAAAGATAACCGTATTATCTTAAACGCTATCTTTTGGTCGGCATGAAGCGGCGCCGCATGGGCAGATATTCCTGAACGCTATGGTTCGTATAAAACTGT
>CANOGI010000021.1 GCA_947565475.1 uncultured Eubacteriaceae bacterium | reverse complement strand
AAGGTTTCTCTCATATACATCGACTTTCACAAGCTGAACCTGTACCCTGTCGCCGAGAGCGTACACTTTGTGCGTATGTTCTCCTATATATCGTAAATTATCCTCATCATATATATAATAATCGTCTTCCATATCTTTAAGGGATACAAGACCCTCAACCGTGTTCGGAAGCTCAACATAAATTCCCCAGTTAGTTACCCCCGATATAATGCCGTCAAAAACTTGTCCAATCTTATCCACCATAAACTCAACTTTTTTAAGATTGTCCGTTTCTCTCTCCGCGTCTTCCGCGACTCTTTCCCTCGCTGACGAGATTCTGGCAATTTCAGTAACTTTTTTGCTTAACGAAACAGTCTTTTTCTCATTAAGATTCCCTTTTAAATATTCTTTTATAATTCTATGAATCTCAAGGTCAGGGTATCTGCGTATAGGGGAAGTGAAATGACAGTAGTACTTAGCCGCGAGCCCGAAATGCCCCTCATTTTCAGACGTATACCTCGCCTGTTTAAGACTTCTCAGCACAACCCTGTTAATAATAATATCCTCTGGTGTGTCTTTAGCCTCAGCGAGTACCTTTTGAAAAGATTTTGGATGAGTTGAGGAACCTTTTATTTTATATCCAAATTTAGCCACAAACTCAGAAAGCTTTTGCACTTTCTCGCCGTCAGGTTCGGAATGGGAACGAAACACAAAAGGAGTCTCAAGCCAATAAAACTGCTCCGCTATAGTTTCATTGCACACAAGCATGCATTCCTCAATAATACTTGTGGCGACATTTCTCTCATATGGTTTAATATCCACAGGCTTGCCGTCTTTGTCAAGAATAATTTTAGCTTCAGTAAAGTCAAATTCAACGGCTCCCCGCTTCACCCTTTTGTCAAGTAAAATATTTCTTAAACTTTCAAGATTTTTAAACATTTGAATAAAATCCTTATATTCCGTGAAATACTCAGATTTCTCGTTTGTAAGCAAATCATTTACAATAGTATAGCTCATACGTTTGTCAATTCTTATAACAGATGGACAAACCTCGTGAGAAACAACTTTCCCGCATTTATCTATTTCCATAATACAGCTTAAAGCCAATCTGTCAACGCCGGCGTTCAGTGAGCATATACCATTTGAAAGTTTGTGAGGAAGCATAGGTATAACCCTGTCAACAAGATAAACGCTTGTCCCTCTTTTAAGAGCCTCTTTATCAAGAGGGCTATTTTCTTTTACATATTCAGAAACATCGGCAATATGAACCCCAAGCTTAAAGTTGCCGTTTGCCAAAATTTGAATAGAAACGGCGTCGTCAAGGTCTTTGGCGTCTTCCCCGTCAATAGTAACCATAGGTATATCTCGTAAATCTTTTCTTCCCTCTATTGAATTAAAATCAATCTCATCGTCAATCTTTTCAATTTCTTTATACACATCGTCCGGAAAATCAAGAGGAAGCTCAAACTGTTTAATAACGGATAAAATATCAACTCCAGGGTCATTAATGTGCCCTATTATTTCGGTAATAATACCCTCGGGGCTTTTTCCGTCCTTTGGTGTTTTAATTATTTTTACAACAACTTTATGTCCCGAAACCGCGCCTCTGGAATGTTCTTTCGAGATAAAAATATCCTGAGCGATTTTTTTATCGTCAGGAATGACAAACCCAAAGCCTTTTCCCCTCTCAAAAGTCCCGACAATAATATTCATACCTTTTTCCGCGACTTTAATAATCTCACCCTCAGGCCTTTTGCCTATTGTATTGACAATCCTGCAAAGAACCTTATCTTTGTGCATAGCTCCGTTCACGGCAAAAGCTGGTATAAAAATATCGCCGCCAATACCTTTATCGGGAATTACAAAACCAAATCCGCCAGCGTTGCTTGTAAAAACCCCAGAAATAATATTAAGTTGCTCAGGAGTCATTATTTTCCCTTTTTTAGTGATAACTATTTCACCGCTTTTCTCAAGTCTGTCGATTACCTCCTCAAAAACAAACATATCCCTTGAAGGGACCTCAAGAATAAGAGCAATATCAGACTTACGCATAGGTGTATAACGTTCGTCATTTATAAAACCAAGTATTTTATTTTTTCTTTCCTCAAAATCATAATCATAATCGTTATCCATAAACAACACCTCCGACTTATCTATAAAAAATTATTATATATTTGATAGTCAAAATCACACAATCAAACAAGTTTTCAATTGTTCACATCAAAAACATTTTCCCGAAATTTTTCAATTTTTAAATAAAACAACTTTAATTGTTGCCTATAAAGAAATATATAAGATAAATTTCTAATAATATCACCGTATCACAATTCTTTCGATTTTTCAACATTTTTTTAAAACTTTTTAGAAATGTTATTTTATCTTAAAACGAGAATTCCTTCAATAAGAAAATTCACTAAAAAATAACATCATCAAATTTCCCTTGTATAACTTTTACTAAATCAAAGGCGTTAATCTCAATCTGAAGACCTCTTTTCCCTCCGCTTATAAATATTGTCTCAAAATCACACGCGCTTTTATGCACTGTCGTAAAATATTGTTTTTTCATACCTAATGGAGTACAGCCTCCCCTTATATACCCTGTAACGTTTGTAATTTCTTTAACGTGTAGCATACTAAGAGATTTTTCTCCAACGCTTTTGGCAGCTTTCTTCAAATCGAGTTCTTTATCTACAGGCAAAACAAACACAAAATAATTATCGCTTTTCCCAACAGTAACTAAGGTTTTAAAAGTTCTCTCAAAAGGCTGTCCTAATTTTCTCGCGACATCCCTACCATCTATAAACTCATCGCAGTCATAAATAATTTTTTCATATTTAATTTTATTTTTGTCCAAAAATCTCATAGCATTCGTTTTAATTTCTTTATCTTTAGCCATAATTTGCCCTCCTGAAGCAGTCAGCGTATAATTAAACCTCATGTTCAGCAATTTTAGAAAATAATTTTTCTAAAGAAACACCGCGTGAAAGATAATAAAAATAATCTTTCAAATTTAAAATTTCCGTTATCAGGTAATTGGTTTTATTTTTTATAATTTTTTGTGTATATTTTAATTTTCATATATACTCTAAACTAAAATCCATAACTGCCATCGTACTTTTCTAAAAAACATACATAACACTTTGTCTTTTTATAATTATTTTAAATTCACGAGTCAATTAGAGTTTCTTTATATAATATCAGATAAATTAATAAAAATCCACAACCGGTTGTAAATAAAAAAAATTTATATAAACGGAGGGTACCTCTCCGGAATTTTAAATATATCAATACATTTCTTTTAAAACTATACAATTATTTCAATTCTGCGAAAAAGAAAAGGAAAGTATAAAATATATTTCCCCATAGTTTAAAATATTCAAAATAATAAAAGTAAGTGAATATAAAATACATATTTTTTTAATTACAAGAAAAACTATTTGAGAAAAAGAATAACAGGAGGTAAAAAAATGTCAAAAATATTTTTATTATTATTAATATCAATATCCTTGTTTACAGGGTGTGGAAAATCCAATGAAAACTCTGATATAAATTTTTCAGAACTGCAATCGAGTCTAATCTCTAAAGCTGATTTTGAAAATTCCATAACAGAAAATTTAAAAGATATAACCACGGCGCAAAAATACGGATTAGCAATCGACGATATAGAGTCGGGATTTGCGTATTTAACTAATAATGAAAACTCGGACAGAATTATTTTGGCAAAAACAAAAGGCGGTCCCTCTGCCGAGAATGTGGAGAAGTCTCTTGGAAACGAGGTCGCGGGATTAATAGCCACATGGGAGAATGACGCGAAAGAAGCAAAAAAATTAGAGGAGCATGTTTTAAAAACAAAAGAAAATTACGTAATACTTATAATCAGTGATAATTCAGCTGAACTTGAGGACGAATTTGATAATTACTTCAATGTTTAACCTCTATATCTTTTATAATTAAAATATTGACAAAATTTATATATACATTTAAAATAACTTTAAGAGTTTATTTAAAATTTGTAAAATAAACCATTTACGACATATAAACGTTTATTTTTTATTAAAACAGGACAATAAAATAATTATCAAAAAATCATTAATATAATAAAATATAACATATCATAAAATTCTTTTATTGTCTCGCTGTAAAAATTCAGAGAATTCTCGTAATGTCTAAATACAGTTTAATAACCTATATAGAAATAATAAAATAAACCAACTTCAATTTTGGAAAAATTTTTTATCAGACAAAATACTGAGTAAAAATATACACCAAATAATATCTTTCATAGTTATTAAATAGGTCTAATATAAAAAACAATTTACAGGAGGAAAAAATGAAAATTTTTAGATTAATTGCTGTTTTAATGATTTCGATAATAACAATGTCATTCTCCGGCTGTTCTGGAGAAGATGAAATACAAATCGAAATAGATGATGACGCGTATAATAATTCCGAAAACCGTAATGAAAATGAGACTGAAACTACCCATATCTCAACAGTTAAAATAGGAACGTTAAAAGGTCCAACGGGAGTAGGCGCGCTACGCCTTATGGAACTTGAGGAAAAAGAGGAAACCTATGAGTATAACTCATATAAATTCACATCAACTGATTCCACAGATGAGCTTGTCGCTAAATTTACAAACGATGAGGTTGAGATTGTGGCAATTCCCACAAATCTCGCTTCAGTTTTATATAATAAAACAAACGGAAATGTTCAAATAGCGGCGATAAACACTCTTGGCGCTTTAAATATTGTTGAGAACGGCGACACAATAAAAACAATAAAAGATTTATCTAACAAAACCATTTACGCCACAAGTAAAGGCGCCGTACCGGAATATGTTTTAAATTATCTTTTAAAAGAAAATTCTGTTGAAAACGTGACAATAGAATATAAAGAACCCTCAGAACTCTCATCATTAATGGCTACAGGGGAAATTTCCATAGGTATGTTGCCTGAACCTCAATGTTCTATAGCTATATCTAAAAACCCTAATTTAAAAATAGCTTTAAATATAACTAATGAGTGGAAGAAAACTGTAAATTCCGATATGACCACAGGTTGTATAGCCGTTAAAAAGGACTACGCAGATAAACATCCCCGTGTTTTCGGGCACTTTCTTCAAGATTACTACAACTCAATAATGTATTCCATAGAAAATGTTCCCGAAACCGCTAAGCTCGCTGAGAAATTTAAAATAATACCAAAAGTCGACATAGCTGAGAAAGCTATCCCAAACTGCAATATCGTATATGTTGACGGGGAAGAAATGAAAACCTCAGTAACAAACTTTCTAACAGTTTTATATAACTCAAATCCCGATTCAATAGGCGGGAAAATACCGGGAGATGATTTCTTTTACACTCCCAAAGAAAAATACGCGGTAAAAAAATAAAACACTAAAATTTATATATTAATAAATCGTTGATTAGTCAACGATTTATTAATATATAATATATAATGGATAAATAAAATGAATAAACATAAATTATTTTCTAAATTAAAAATAGCGCTTATTTTTTTATTCTGGATCTCAATATGGCAGCTCATATACATTCTTGTGGACAAGGAGATATTTATAGTATCTCCTTTAAGTGTTTTTAAAAAATTTATAGAATATTTGAGACTCCCTGAATTTTATTACTCAATATTATTTTCATTTATAAGAATTTTCTCCGGTTTTCTTTTAGGAATGATAATAGGTGTTGCTCTCGCCATTATAGCCTCAGTCAATAAATTATTATATACGCTTTTTTCTCCAATTATAACAATAGCGAAAACTGTTCCCGCCGCCTCAATTATTTTACTTGTTTTTATATGGTTAAAATCCGCTTTTATTCCAACATTTATATCATTTCTTTTAGTTATGCCTTTATTCTATGTAAATACATATAAGGGAATAGCGCAGACAGATAAAAAACTAACGGAAATGGCGTCGGTCTTTGGATTCTCAAAATTAAAAAAAATAAAATACATATACGCCCCGTCAATATTTCCTTATTTTTTAACAGCATTTTCATCAGGGTTTGGATTATCATGGAAATCTGGCATAACAGCCGAAATTTTATGTTCGCCGTTATACTCTATAGGCTCCAATTTAAAAGACGCGAAAACTTATCTTGAGACGTCGGATATTTTTTTATGGACAGCGGTAATAATAATTTTAAGCTTGCTTTTTGAGAAACTCTCATTAAAAATAATAGAAAAAACCTTTCCATATATGAGGAGAAAAAATCTTGAAACTGAACAATATAAATAAAAATTTTGATAATTTTGAAGTGTTAAAAAACTTTTCCATTGAGATAAAAGATAATAAAACCACCTGTCTTTTCGGAAAATCAGGATGTGGAAAAACAACTCTTATGAATATAATCTGCGGAATAATAAAAGATTTCGGCGGAAAAATAAATCTTCCCTCGAAAAAAATATCCGTAATATTTCAGGAGACACGTCTTTTGCCATGGTTTACAGTAGCTAAAAATATAAGTATAATTTCCAAAAAATATCTATATTACCTTAACGCCGTGGAACTTTTGGAATTTCAATATTATTATCCTGAGAATTTAAGCGGGGGAATGCGACAGCGTCTTAACATAGCTCGAGCTCTAAGCTACGACTTTGATATTCTTATAATGGACGAACCCTTTAAAGGTATAGATTTGACTTTAAAAACAAAAATAATGGACTTTATAAAAAGCGAGACAAAAAATAAAACCGTAATTTTTACAACTCACGATTATAACGAGGCTATTTATCTCTCGGATGAAATTGTCTATCTAGATGGACCTCCGTTAAAAATAACAAAAGTACAACAAATAAAATAATCGCTTGTATTCAAACTACTTGAAAATAATTAAAAGGAGACGAAATAAAAATGATTTTCTCAAGGCAGCTGAAAGAGAGCATAGCCTAAGGCCTATTCCGACTGACGTCAACAAAGCCAAAAAAAATTTTTAGCCACCGAACTTGTTCATTTTTCAAGTTGTTTGACTATAGTAAGATGTATTCTAAAAATTATAAAAAGGTTATTAAACCCGTAAATTCTTAATAACCTTTTTATAGTTTTTAAAAAATACTTTAATTTCTAATAACTTATGTAGAAATTTTTTTAATAAACACAACTATGACTTATTCCATTACTTTGATTTTAAATCGTCAAGCGTTTCTCCTAACTTGGCAAGGTCATCTAAATAAACTTTTTCTAACTCTCTGTTATAAATAACAGACGCTGGGTGATACAAAGGAAAAACCTTAAAACCAAATACTTCTTCCCATAGCCTGCCATGATAATCTCCGATAATAACGTTATTATCTCTAAAAACGGCTCTAAGAGCGGTATTTCCCAAAGTAACAACAATATTTGGATTTATTTCCTCAATCTCACGATATAAATATTCTTTAAAAAATTGAATTTCCTCTTTATTAGGCGGACGGTTTACAGGCTTATTCGTTTTCGGGCTAAGCTTAAAAGGTCTCAATTTAACCACATTTGTAATATATATATTCTCTCTTTCAAGCTTGACAATCTCAAGAAATTTATCAAGATTTTTTCCTGCGCTGCCGACAAAAGGTCTTCCGAGTCGTTCCTCCTCTCCGCCCGGAGCCTCTCCGACAAGCAAAATATCGGCATTTACCGTTCCTTCCCCAAAAATAACTTTTCTTCCGGAAAAAAGTTTTTCCGAATTTTCTCTCATCTCATTGTAAATATCAGAAATCATATTAAACTCTCTTTCTTTATATATTTCATTACATTAGCCGGATAATATTTATAAACCTCGACAAACTCCCAGGAAAAAAAAGGATTTTGTCTTAAATTGGCGTATAATATATCATTCTTTTTAACTTTGCTTAAAATATTTCTGTCAATGGAAACTTTAATGAACCTGCCTGTATACATTTTTTTCATAAGAACATAATCTTCTGAAAAAAATTCCTCCACGGTAAAGTATCCTTTTTCTGTCATGTTAAAAAAACAAGGTTTATCAATTTTATCCTTTCTTTTTTTATAAATGTCAAAATCAATAATCATTGGTGAGTATGATATAACTGGATTAAAAAGAAATTTTCTAAAATCATTGTTAATTCCGCATACTCTTTTTATTTCTATAACGTCATCATCGTTTTTCTCGCCCATATTGACGTTGTACTTTTCTTTAATATATTTTGAGAATAGGTTTACCGAATCAACATATTTTTCCACAACCCCGCTTTCGCTGTTAATAACTTTTTCCGGTACCCACATAAATAAAAATTTATTTATACAATGTTCGTTCGCTGAATTCATATCCATAAACCTAAATCTTCTTGAGGAAAACTTAAAAAAATCGTCAATATACGAAATTTCCTCAGAAAACATCTCGTTTTCAAATTCCTTGATAACCGAGCAAAACAATTTATCCATAAATAATCAAACCCCCAAATAAAATAAATTCTCTTTATATGTAGCATTCCCAAAAATTAAAATTTAATCAAAAGAAGTAATGATTAATTTATAGCAAAATAATAAAAAATATTAAGCTTCCCTGTTAAAAACAATTCCCTTATTTACCTAATAAAAACACTCTAAACATACGGCGTTTGTTTTCATAATTTTTGTGCGTATTTTAGTTTTCAAATACACTTTAATAAACCTTTATTAAACCTGTATAATAACCTCCATAATAAAACTTGACAAATCTTTTTCCACTATACCTTGTCTAATAAAAAAGCTTTTGTCAATCAATATCACTTAGGTTGCTGAACAAATCTATTTATATCCCGAATTCTTTTGCGTAGATAACCTCACCGCTAATTGCCTTGGCATCTTCTTGTAATTTAGTCGCCATAAAATTTTCAGTTAAAATACCTTTAGGCACAATAACTCCAAACCGCTCCGCGGGTACATATCCTGTTCGCGAATAATAAGTTGAGCTCCCCAATACCAAAGAGTATTTATACCCCAATTTTTTAGCAATTTTATGTCCCTCAATAATTAAGGCTGTTCCTATTCCCTGTTTTTGATACTGTGGCTTAACTGATAACGGCGCTAAAACAAGCACTTCATCATTCCCAACTTTAGCTTTTGTAAATAAAATATGTCCTACCACTTCCCCATCTATCTCTGCCACTAAAGACAATTCGGGAATAAATGCGTTTCCTTTTCTCAAAGCGACAACTAAATCCTGTTCGCTGCCATCAGCATGCTCCGCGGTCGCAAATGCCTCCGCGACAAGTTCATATACTTTTTTATAGTCTTTATATTTCTCTTGTCTTATTAACATTTCATATCCTCCCATAAACCCCAATTTATTACTTTGATTATATCACTGCCAGTTTTAAAACGTGATGTATAGTCAAACCATTTAAAAAATGAACAAGTTCGGCGGCTAAAAATCCTTTTTACTGTGTCATCGTCAGTCGGCGTAGGCTTCCGACTACGCTCTCCTTCCCAGGACGCGTGGGCGAGCAGTAAAGCGAAGCTTTACGACCAGCCTCTTCCTTGTAAAAATAATTTTTATCTCGCCTCCTTTTGCTCCTTTTCAAGTGATTTGACTATAACTATAAAATTAAAAACCCAGCCCCAACAACACAAAAAATAAAATGGTGAAAGATAACCTCAAAAAAGTTCTTTTACTAAAATGACTACAAATTATTTCTTCCTTACTACAAAACCCTGTAATAAATTATACACAAACGCTATAATACAGCCCGTTAAAAAACCTCCGATATGTCCGGCGTTATCAACGCCGCTCATAAAGAAGCCGGCGCCTATATTTATAAGAGAAAACAAAACCATAAAATAAGCTGAAAATCCCCCCATAGATTTTCCTCTTATAATACTATGAGTGAGCATAGCGCCCATTATTCCAAAAATAGCACCTGAAGCCCCTGCTGAAATACTATTTGTAAACAAAACGCTCATAAGAGACGCTCCGATACCTGATAATATATAAATAAACAAAAATAAAGCTTTTCCAAAATAGCGCTCGCTTCTTGTTCCCAAAATATATAATGAAAGACTGTTAGCGGCAATATGAGTTGCCCCTATATGGACAAACATATTTGTAAAAAGTCTGAAAAGCTCGCCATTTTTAAATACACGCTCAGGATAAAGCGCGCCGAAATCAATTAAGTTATTAATATTTTCAGAACCGCCGTTAAGTTCCATAATTGTAAAAACAATTAAATTTATTATAAGAATAATAAAAGTCGCGAAAGAATTCTTTGATTTCAAAAGATTTTCTTTTTCATATTTAACGTTTTCCGAAATTTGATAAAAATTAAGACCCTCAATATTTTCATTGTCGTAAAAAGCATTATTTATAATTTTATGTATATTTAAAATAACGCTCGGCTGATTCTCGCCTGAAATAATTCTTTTGTCGTTATAATTCACAAACCAGCATAAATCATTTCTTGACTTCTCACTGTCAAAATAAAATGTGTTTAAAAAATTATTCACCGAGCTATCTGTACCCTCAGTAATAACAATATTTAAAAAAATTATTTTCATCATATCAGCTTTTGAAAATATTTTTTCGGCTTTATCTTTAAATAAACTGATATAAAACTTATAACCTTCCTCGCACGCTTTTTCATTAATTAAAATAACACAATAAATATAATTCCCAACACATTTATAAATGCCGACATATTTGCTATTAAAACCCACCTCCTCTTTATCAAAGAATCCGTCAATCAATAAAAACTCATTTTCAATAAAGCCTTTATACAGATTTCCGAAAAAATTATACTCCATACACATTCCTCTTCATTTGAAAATTAAATCCCTAACAATAGTTATTTTATCATATACGCCGAAAAAAAGCAATTTTTGCCGCTTTAAAAAATTATCTCAACAAAAGTCAAAAAAATTAATGACTATTTTTATACACAAAATTATAAAAAAGCGTTAATAATATAAAGAGAAATAATTCCCGGTATCCCCAAAAGTCCGGCAACGGTAAAAGTTATTAAATTTATTCCCACATATAAGCCAAAAGACTTAAAAAGCGTATTGACAATATATATTCCCGCCGAACCTATAACGCCATTAAAAACAAATTTTCCCATAATTTTAAATTTATCAGAAAAAAATATAATAACAGCAAAAAATAAACATACACCAATCATATACATAATAATATTGTCAGATGACATAAATAACCCTCCGAAAGTTAAATACTTTCAAATCCGTTAGCTATAAGGCCTCTTTCCTTACACAGCTTTATATAATACTGATACTTCATATTAAGAGCTTGTATCTCATAAATAAAGCTGTCAATAAGAATAGCGTCGGTAATATTGTCAAATTCCTGATGAACATAATCAAGCTCTTTTTTTACATCATAAAGCATGTCTATAATTCTTTTATTGTCATCATCGATTTCCGAAACTTTTTCCGACCTTGCGAAAATTTTTTTAATCATAAGCAAAACCTCCCAAATATAATTCGCTCTCATTAATAATATAGTCCAAAATTATCATTTTATTCCAAGCATATTATAATTTGGTAAAAAAGTTAACATTAAATCTGTTTGATAACCTCTAAAAATTTGATTAAAAAATCTTTTCCCAGTATGCCTTTATATGACTTTTTTTTAATCTTTATAAAAACCCGTCTAAAGATTTCAGGCATCCCTCCATTAACACCAACCTAAAAGATTAAAACCGTGGGACGCTGTACCACACCCGGAGGGCCTTTTCAAAGGCTTGACCTAAACTTTATAACGCAAAACTTTCGCTTTGCCGAATCTCGAAAAACGAAGTTTTTCGCAAAAGTTTTTTTGCTTCTTTTTTTCAATATGTGCCGCAAAGAAGTGCGAGCGGCGTAAGCCGTAAAATTGTCAATTTGGGTCGACAATCTCATTTGTTGGCTATAATACTAATCTTATTTATAGTCAAACAGCTTGAAAAATAAACAAATTCGGCGGCTAAAAAGCCTTTTGGGCTTTGTTAGTGTCAGTTGGCATAGGCTTTAAACTATACTCTCCTTCCGCCGCCTTGCGAAAATAATTTTTATCTCGCCTCCTTTTACTTGTTTTCAAGTAGTTTGAACATAAAAACAAGTCTAATATATAAGTTGCCATAAAAAACAAAAAAGTTCCCCAATCCTTAAAAAGATTGTGAGAACTTCTTTTTATATCTATAATTTCATTACTGAGCACTGTTGGCTTCCGGTACAGCGTTGTCGGCGTTACCATTTTCCAAAGCAGCGCTATCCCCATTATCAGCGTCGTTAGGAACAACGTCAATTCCAGCCTCTGAATTTGGTTCCACCGATATAGCGTTTCCATTTTCAGTGCCCTGTGGCGTATCACTTTTATACATACTCGGTAAAAAAGAAATTACAAGAGAAAGAACAATAAATAAAGTGGCGAATATTTTAGTATATTTGGTAAGCTTACCTTCCAAAGACCTGCCCTTGTTCTTATCCCAATAAGTGTTAGACTGCCCCATTCCTCCTAAAGCCCCGCTTAAACCTGAAGCGTTTTTAGACTGCATAAGAATAACGACAATAAGAGCCACACTTATAATAATTTCCGCAACAGATAAAATCGCGGTAATTGTTGATTCGTCCATATTTACACCTCCTATAATTATTAAAGTCCGTAAAAATCAGTTAAAACTGCTTATAAACCCGCTTTTCAAATTTACTCATACAAAAACGGATATTGACTATTCTTAGTCTTTATTGGATAGATAAAAAGACCAAAACCGGATAAATAGGACTTTATGACATTGGTAATATCACACTTTGTTAAGTATACCACACAAAAATATATTCCGCAATATATTTTTTTCAAATTTTACAAATTTTCATAATAATTTTTAATATATTCAACACGTGAGCACATATTTAAAAAAAGCAAGTCAAGTAAGGTAATGGCCGTCATCGCCTCTACGACAACGACAGCTCTCGCCGTCACGATAGGGTCGTGCCTGCCTTTTATCTCAACCTCGACATTTTCACCTGATGACGAAACGGTTTTCTGAGGTAGAGCTATAGAAGGAGTTGGCTTAAATGCGGCTCTGAAAACAATTTTATCCCCGTCCGAAATTCCACCTAAAACTCCTCCTGAATTATTTGAGTACTTACAAACTTTCTTATTTTCATCATAAAATAAACAGTCGTTATTATCCGAACCATTCAATAAAGCTGCATCAAATCCTCTGCCAAACTCAACTCCCTTAACAGCTCCGATGGAAAGCACGGCTTTGGCTAAAGAAGAATCAAGTTTGTCAAAAACAGGTTCTCCTATTCCCGGTTTCACACCTAAAATCTCACATTGAACAATCCCTCCGACAGAATCCTTTTTTCTCATAGCCTCCTCAAGAATTTTCTCTACTTTCACGGCGGCCTCAGAGTCAGGCATCACAAAAGGATTATTAAACCTTTCGTCTATATTAAAATTATTATAATCAATCTCGATTTTTCCTATAGCTCTTGTATAGGCTATAATTTCTATACCCAAAGACAGCAGGATTTTTCTGGCCACAGCCCCCGCGGCGACCCTGGCGGCGGTTTCTCTTCCAGACGACCGTCCCCCGCCTCTGTAGTCACGGAAACCATATTTATACTCAAAACCAAAATCAGCGTGCCCTGGTCTAAATACTTTAGAAATCTCGGAATAATCTTTAGAGCGCTGATCTTTATTAAAAATAACCAAAGAAATCGGAGTACCCGTCGTTTTTCCCTCAAAAACACCGGATAAAATCTCAACCGAATCCCCCTCGGCTCTTTGAGTTGTATATTTGCTGGTGCCGGGTTTTCTTCGGTCAAGGTCTGTCTGAATATCGGCTTCTGAAAGCTCCACTCCGGCGGGGCATCCGTCAATGACAACGCCAAGGGCTTTCCCGTGAGATTCTCCCCACGTTGATATTTTAAAAATATTTCCGTATATCGAACCCGACATAAATTCCTCTCCTCTCAAAAATAATAAATTCTGTTCATAAAATATTTGCCATCACAAATACTTATAGTAAAATAATAAAATCACGGATTGCCATAAAATAAAAAAGCCGTAAACCATAAAAGCAAACGGCAAAAAAGCGTCCCCGAGAGGATTTGAACCTCCGACCCCTCGCTTAGGAGGCGAGTGCTCTATCCTGCTGAGCTACGAGGACATCCATAAAAACTACAAGGAATATTATATAATATTAAAAAAAAACTGTCAATAAGTTATTTAAAAAAATATTAAAATGTGTTTAAAAAATATTTAGGCAACCACCGTGCGAAATACAATAAGAATGATTTTTATTCATCTTATTTTTGCCTTTTTTAAATTTATTGACTATACGAACCTGTCTAAAGTCTTTAAAAATCTTCTCTAAAAGGTTTTATAGTCAAACTACTTGAAAATAAACAAAAGGATGCGAGATTAAAATTATTTTTGCGAGACAGCGGAAGGGGCGCGAAACCTAAAGCCTATGCTAACTGACGCCAACGTGGAAAAAAGAATTTTAAACCATCTTGACTATAACACAATAACGGAAAATATCCCAGCTAAATCCGTAAAATTATAATGGGTCTTTCCTTAAAGACTCTCCGTAATAATTTTAAATACAGCGTATATCAATCTTATAATAAATCAGACCCATTTATAGTCAAATCACTTAAAAAACGAATAAGTTCGGCGGCTAAAAATCCTTTTTACTGTGTCATCGTCAGTCGGCGTAGGCTT
>CANOGI010000020.1 GCA_947565475.1 uncultured Eubacteriaceae bacterium | reverse complement strand
AACATAAAACCCCATTAATATAAAAAATGAGACTTTATTTAACATTTTAGACTTTATCAAAAACAGTATAAAAGCGAAAAATACCGCCGCTCCGGCCAAATTTGCCACATCTTCAGGAAATACGCCTATTTTTGTTATTTCAGCGCTTTCAAATGTAAATCTGCCGTTTCCTTTATAAAAAGTTCTTATCTCAAATCCGTCACAGTGTTTATCCTCGCTTATCTCTACTTTAGCTTCTACGTATTTACTGTCTTTTGGAAGTTTTCCCGTAGCGAGATAAATCTCTCCGTAATCAGAGGTAATATCAAAATAATTATCTCCCTCCGACTGATAATTTATTTTAACGTTGTAATCACCTTTTTTTAAGCTTATATAAGGACCGTATGTAAGAGTCACGCTTTCCCCTTCTAAATCTATAGTTTTTTGGTCATCTTCTGTGTAAACACTTTTAAAGTCCTTATCATAATAAGTTTTGGTTAAAAAATTTTCACTGTAAAAACTTCCCAAAATAACCAAAAATATTAAAGCGCATAAAAAACAGGCTGTTAATAAAAATTTTTCTTTATAAAAAAATATAATTTTTTCTTTCATAAATTATCCTTACCTTTCCGGGATTTTAAACATCTTGTATTAGACCTGTTAAAACTTTTTTTAAAACAAACAAATTATCATAAATATATACTTTGTTGATATGTGAAATTAAATTTTAACGGTAATACTCATGGTTGTATCTCAAGAAGATTTGATTACGGCGGCTTATGAAATCTTTAACTTTAAACAACAAAATAAATACTGTAACTATCAGATTTTATTAAACCTTGTTTAATCATTTTATTTTATTATTTCACCATAAATCGTATTTCAATAATTTTAGAATAAGTCTATTTTTCTTTACCGTCATTTCTTTTGTTTGAGAGCAAATTAAGATTTATAATAAAATCCTGTTTGTGTTTTTTTACAATAACCTCTAAAATTAAACCAATCGCCCAACATATAACCCCTATAGAGGCACAGCCGACTGAAACTATTATAGTCGGAAATTTAGCCACAAGCCCCGTTTTAAAGAAATCTATCAAAACAGGGGTAAAAAATCCGGCTGAAAGCAAAACAAATATAAGGCCTATAATACCGAAAAAGAAAAACGGCTTATAATCTCTCAACATTCTGAAAATTGTTTTTATGACTTTAAACCCGTCTCTGAAAGTATTAAGCTTTGAAACGCTTCCCTCCGGTCTGTCTCTGTAATTAACGGGAATCTCCACAAGATTAAATCTTTTATCAAGGGCGTTTATAGTCATTTCCGTCTCTATCTCAAAACCATCTGACATAATAGGCGTCATCTTAACAAAATCATAGCTGAAAGCCCTGTATCCTGTCATAATATCTTTTACGTCGCTTTTAAAAAGCTTGTTTATAAGCCATCTTACAAGAACATTTCCAAAATTATGAAATGGTCTTTTGTTTTCCGTGAAATAAGTTGAGGAAAGCCTGTCCCCTATTACCATATCAGCATCCTCCTCAAGTATAAGGCGGACCATTTCCGGAGCGTACTCGGCGGGATACGTATCGTCCCCGTCTATCATAATATAACAGTCCGCCTCAATCTGGCGGAACATACTTCTAACCACGTTTCCTTTTCCCTGTCTCGGCTCTTTTTTTACAATCACGTTTTCATAAGAGGAAGCTATTTCAGAAGTTTTATCCGTTGAGTTGTTGTCATAAACGTAAATTGTCCCCTCCGGCAAAACTTTTTTAAAATCCTCTATTACTTTTCCTATAGTTTTTTCCTCGTTGTAACAAGGTACTAATACAGCGATTTTTCTTTTGTCTTTGTCCATTTCTTTCTCCTCTCTTCATAAAAAACTCAGTCATTTCAAAAATAGACTTCTTTCGAAACTTCACGTTTATAGAAGTAACGTCTGAAAAAAATATTTAATTTAATGCTTCTTTACGCTTTCGGCATTTAAAAAAGCAAAATGCCTTTCGCTAAACCATTAAATAAAATATTTTTTTATTGAATAGTCATAATTTTATAGTTTCGAAAAAAGTCTATTATCAAAATCAATTAACTTATGGCGAAACAATTTCTTTATAATTTTTAATAAAGTAAAATGTTAATATTTACAGCCAAAACTGAACAAGGTGCGCGACCGTGTAATGAATCGTTGGATTTGTACTATACAAAGCGTCGTCCCCATAAAAGAACACAGTAGCGAAATCATAATAAAAACTAAAAGCGAAACCGCATAAAAGCACAGTCGTTATATGCTTTCTCAAATAATCGTTTACTCTTTCCAAAAGTATAAGGATAAGTATAATCCCAGGAATAAACATAAGCCACGCAAAATCAACCATATATCTTTGCAGAAGTCCCGCGAGCTGAGTATCAGCTATAACTATACATACAGAAAATATTATACTCATAATACAAAAATAAAATAATCCTTTAAGTTTAAGAGAATTTTTAAATTTCAAAACAAAAAGATTTATACATAAAAGAAAATGATTAAACAAAATTCCACCGAACAAATACTCCCTGATTGTAACTCCCATATAATTAGTGTAAAACCAAACGTCGCTTATAAAAGGAAATCTCGGGCTGTAGGCTGGGGGCTGAAAAAGATAAGAAAAAATTCCCAAAGGCGACCTTCCAAGCACAAAGCCTCTTTTTGTCATATCATTCGTTGTAAGATTATAATTAGCCCCAAAATCAATCACTGAGTCAAATCTTATATAATTATAATACATAAGACCCGCCGCGACAACAACATACGGAAACAAAAATAATATTGTTTCTCTCACGCTTGTTTTTGAAAACAAACCCCTATCTTTAAAAACTATTTTATAAAATATAGGAATCGCCAGAAAAGAACCCAAAAGAACCTGCGGACGGCACCCAGCCACAAGAGCCATACAAAGAGAACCAACCACAAGCCTCCAAAGAACAAAACCATCAAACTTTTGCTCACTCTCAATAAATTCTTCGTTATAATTACTTTTAGAATTTTCTATTTCCTCGGTTATCTGATTCTCAAATTTCTCAATTCCCCCAACTTCCGTAATTTCATCGTTTTCACCAAAATACTCTATATTCTCGCTATTGTAGTTTTCACCAAAATACTCTATATTCTCGCTATCGTCGTTTTGAGTAATTATCTCAGATTCTCCTATATTCACGTCTATAATATCATTGTCCACTCTCTCATTACTATCATCATTCTCAACAGCTGTTTTTCCCAAAGGTTTATACTTAATCGATGAAATCCAAAAATACAGCCCCGCTACTGAGAAAGTGAGCGCCATAATAATGGGAAGAGAATAAAAATCAGGTCTTTTTAAAAGATACATAATTCCGCAGCTGTCTATAAAAAAGAAACTTAGCAGAACATAAAAAATAAACGATATATTTTTAAAATACCTTTTTATTATTTGATGAACAAAACCCAAAACAGCGAACATAAAAAGCACCGCGGTAATCACTATACCGGCGAAAGTAGGAAAATCAAATCCCGTCAAAAGCTTAAATGGGAGATAATATACAAGAACGGGCACTATTCCGAAATATACATAATATTTCCCGTTATAGTAAGCTCTGTCCCACAGGAATTTTTCCCCCTCTTTTTTTAAAGTTTGCTTTCTTAAATTTGTGTCATATGGGTTCTCCATATTTCTAAGGGTTTTAGAAGGTTTTTGGTCAAGATACACGTGTCCGTCTAAAATAGCGTCGGTAAGCTGCTGATACTGAAGGTGATGTTCTATCTTTACGGAAACAAAATTGGGATTAAACAAGCTTATTCCCGCGAAACCAATAATATGCGCTCCTATTATTAAACCAAGAACAACTCTCTGCCTCACGGATTTTAAATTTAAAACATACTTATAAAAACACGATTTAGGTCTTACAATATAAACCGCCAATATAATTAAAAATACAGAAAAAAGTCTTATAAACGAAAAAAACATAGGGTAGTTCGCGTTTATTTTTATCTCATTAAATACAAATCTGTCCTCATCGTGACCCTCGTAAAGCTCGATTTTCAATTTCTCGCTTTCACCGCTTAAATTTAAATTTATATATTTGCTTCTCTCAACGTCTCTTACCACGTCTCTTTTTGGAAGCCCGTAGTAAATAGCGTTCGCCTCGTCTGTGGCGTACAGTTTAAAAACAATTCTCTTATCGCTGTAAGACTTTCTTTTTACGCTGGAAATATCAATATAGACATTATCAATTTTTTTATTTATATTTTCTATCTCAAGATAAGCGTCTTCCTCATCATAAATAACAAATGACGGTCTTAATTTTCCCTCATCGTTAGTCCATCTATTGTCTTTCTCGTATTTTATACCCTCGCTGAAAGAAACTTTAACATCTTCTTCTTTCGGCGTTTCATTACTTTGCCTCTCTATTATCTCAGGAGTTATTAAAATCTCGTCATTTCCCATTGTCGTAAAAAACCTGAAATTAAACACAAAAATCTCAAGTATTAAAGATATTACGAAAATAATACTGACATTTTTTAAAAACTTTCTTTTGCCCATTAATCTAATCCCACTTTCTTATTCATAAACCGTTGTTATCTAAACTTAAAACGGCTTCTTGTATATCAGCTGAAAAAATTATACTCAAAAAAAAGAAGCAAATCAACCCTTTTTTCATAAAAAATATATTTTTATGAAAACATTGGGGTATGTCGAATATATAAAACCTCTTTATGAGTATATATGCCAAATCTAAGTACATACCGCTCTAAAACGAGTATTCTCTGTTTATAACGGCGACATTTAATAAAAATTGGTATATCTTTATAATATAATTTCCTGATGCCTTGTAACATGACAGCTTATGTTCACGGCCACGGGAAGCCCCGCTATATGAGTGGCGAAAGTCTCTATATTAAGTCCCAAAACTGTTGTCTTTCCCCCAAGCCCCTGAGGCCCTATTCCAAGTTTATTGACTTTTTCCAAAAGTTCCTCCTCAAGTTCTTTTACATAAGGAATTTCAGAACTTGTGTTTATTGGTCTTAAAAGCGCTTTTTTAGCGAGATAAGCGCACATCTCAAAATTTCCCCCTATCCCTACTCCCACAACCATTGGAGGACATGGATTTGGTCCCGCAAGTTTTACCGTGTTTAAAACGGCGTCTTTTACGCCATCTACTCCCTGAGACGGTTTTAACATATATATTTTGCTCATATTCTCGCTTCCAAAACCTTTGGGAGCGACTGTTATTTTTACCTTATCTCCGGAAACTATATTATAATGTATTACCGCAGGGGTATTGTCACCCGTGTTTACTCTTAAAAGTGGGTCTTCCACAACGGATTTTCTCAAAAAACCTTCCTCATATCCCTGTCTGACTCCCTCGTTTATAGCGTCAGTCAAATTTCCGTTTTTTATAAAAACTTCCTGTCCAATTTCTAAAAATATAACCGCCATACCCGTATCCTGACATATAGGTTTCATTTTTTCCTTAGCTATATCAGCGTTTTTTACAAGTTTTTCCAAAATATCCTTCCCTATCTCAGAAGCCTCGCTTTCTACGGAATTTTTAATCGCGTCGTAAATATCGCGGTTTAAAACGCAGTTTGATTCTATACAAAGATTTTTTACCGCTTTTGTTATCTCAGCCGAGTCCATCTCTCTCATTTAAAATATTTTCTCCTTTTTTATTTTTTTATGGTTATGGCTTGTCTGCCCATTTGTTTCCACGCTTTTATAAATCGAGTTTTCTCTTTCTTGGTATAACCTTGCTTTGAAAGAGGATCGTTTATATAAATATATTTATCATCATAACCTATAACTAAAACGGAATGCTCGTTATAAGTAACCCTTACTTCTCCATCGGGAGTTATCCAATTTTCAAAGTTTTTTTCCGGAAGCTCGTCATACCTTGTATTGATAATTATCCAAATCGGCGAGTTTTTGTTTATAAAGTAATATAAATCCTCAAACTCGCATCCTGTTAAATCTAAAACGTCTGTCCCGCCGTAACTTGACGCCAACGCGAATATGGGAAGATGATAAACCCCAAGACCTTTTTTTGAGTAATCATATATATCACCGACAAAACCGTTATTTGGATTTCCAAAATAAATTTTTCCGTTGATTTTATTATACGGTGTGGTATCCTTTTTTATTTCAGAGGCCAATGTCATTTTATCAGTATTAAAACCTTTAAAATTTAACAGCATAGCAAGGCTCGTGACCTCACACCCTCTTTTAAGCTCAGGAAGCTGAGTTATGTGTCCAACATCTCTTATAGTGAAATTTTTAAGCTCCTCATGATTATTCCATACAAATTTATTATTTTTTCTATAATAAATATCCGCGTATTTATTAGCCCTGGCAAAATCCGCCGCTTCCGCGAATGAGTTGAAAGCGGTAAAATCATCTTTTCCGTCAAGATAAACGTTATATTGGGGAGTATTATCCCAAAGCCAAAAATTCCCATTATACCTTTTTACCGAAGCATTCTCATACTTCGCCGCATATTCCACGGCTTCCTTAAAATCAAAAAAACTGTTTATAAGCTTATCATTTTGATAAACTTGAAATTCCCCTTTATACTCATCTATTATAATCTCTCTTTTAACCTCGTATTCGTCTGTTTTTTCCGCTGTTTCCACGCTTTCGCCCTCAAAATCAACAAACTTTTTTATATCCTCGTCAGAAAAAACAAAAAATACCGAAAATAATACCGCGTTAAGAAGGATAAGAATTATTATAAGAAAAAAAACTATTATTTTTTCTAATTTTTTCATTTATATCCGTTTCCTTTCCCTTTTTGTCAGTAAAACCCATAGAAGATGTTAATTATATCAGCAAATTCAAAACAATTAGACGATTTAAGCGATTTCTAGCGCAATAATTTTCTAATTACTAAACTTATTAAAAAATTATTGTAAAAAAATAAACAACATAAAAAAACAAAAAATGTATTATATTATCTAAAACATATTTACAGAGATTTATAGTATTTTTAGAGCAAAACAATAAAATAATAACTTGATACATCGAGTTTTATTAAAGTTTGTTTCTTAATTTTTTATCGTTTTTCTATAATTTATTTCTCATAAAGGTTACTATCAGACAAAAATCAATACATATTTCAATATCTGATTATATCATATAACAAAAAATTTTTGTATAGTTTTTATTGAACAAATAAAATTATTTTTTTCTTTATTTTTTATCAACAAGTATATGTATATTGTTTATAAGTTTATCCACATTTATTTGTTAATTGTTTATAATTTTGTTTTTTTGTTGTTTTTTTTCTTGATTATCCACATATTTTTTGTTATCATATTTGTATTGTTGTTTATAAATGATTTTGAGGTTAAGTTATTCACATTTTGTTGATAACTCTGTTGATAACTTTATAAATTTTTTTTTTTTTTTTACTTATTTTCCAGTTTAACAGTTTGAGAATAACTTTTTCTTATACGTGTTAATATTGTTAATAACTTTGTTTTTGTATTTTCTTTTTTATTTTTATCCACATATTGTTAATTACTTTTTCCACAATACGCACGTTTTTTTGTTTTTCAACAACTCAATCTTATTTATCAACAATTTCCACACTTTACTTTTACTTTTTATACCTGCATAGGGGGAAATTTTTATGAACGAAATCTGGGAAGACACCCTTAAAATCATTAAAGAAAATACAAGCCCTACTCCTTTTAACACGTGGTTTAACAAAACAACTCCCGTAGTTATGACTGATTCTCTTCTTGTTCTCCAAACAAACGACAGTATGACAGAAAAAATATTAAACACAAGTTATATGACTATCATTGAAAAAGCCCTCGCCTCTGTTACCGGAAAAAAATTTAAAATTATCATAAAAGAAGTTATAGAACAGTCCTACATAGACAGCCTTACTCAAAATGAGAACGGCGAAACTTTAAAAGACGCTAAAACTAACAAAAACATACTAAAATCCAACACTGAAACCTACGCGTCGTCTCCATTAAATCCTAAATACGTTTTTGAGAATTTTGTCGTTGGAAACAGCAACCAGCTCGCTTACGCCGCTTCCGTAGCCGTGGCAGACGCCCCCGGCGTGGCTTATAACCCTCTTTTCCTATATGGAAATGTAGGTCTTGGAAAAACACATCTTATGCACTCCATCGCTCATCACGTGATTGAGACAAACCCTAACGCGAAAGTCATTTACTGCTCATGCGAGACTTTTCTCAATGAGCTTATAAACGCTATCCAAAATAAAAAAACAGAAGCTTTTAGAAACAAATACAGAAAAGTCGATATGCTCCTTATTGACGACATTCAATTCATAGCGTCAAAAGAAATGACTCAGGTAGAATTTTTTCACACCTTTAACACTATTTGGGAGCTTAACAAACAAATAATTATATCAAGCGACAGACCCCCAAAAGAAATTCCTACCCTTGAGGACAGGCTAAGATCACGATTCTCCTGCGGTCTTATCGCGGACATTCAAAAGCCTGATTTTGAGACAAGAGTCGCGATACTAAAGAGAAAAGCAAAGCTTGAGGATGTGGAAATCCCTGAGGACGTTTTCCGTTTCACCGCTAAGACAATCACGTCAAGTATAAGAGAATTAGAAGGCGCCCTTACAAAAATAATAGCTTATCCAAAGCTAACAAACCAGGAACTATCGCCGGCTTTAGCTGAATTAGCCATTAAAGACATGATTATAAACTCAGAGAAACAGGAACTTTCCGTTGATTATATTCAAAAAGTCGTAGCCGATTATTTCAATATCTCGGTAAGCGACCTTAAAGGGAAAAGAAGAAGCAAAAACGTGGTTTATCCAAGACATATAGCTATGTATTTCTGCCGAAAACTTCTTGACCTTCCTTTGTCCGATATAGGAAACTCTTTCGGCGGGCGAGATCATTCCACGGTTATTAATGGATATGAGAATATTTTAAAAGCCATTGAAAACGACTCAAATCCCGGCGTTATTAAAAATATTACGGAAATAGAGGCTATTTTAAGAAAAGATTAATTTTGTGGATAACCTTGTTTAAAATATGTTTATTACTTTGATAAAAAATTTCTTTGTGGATTGTGTTAGTAAGCTGATATATTATTATATAGTTATCCACATTGTTATACTCAGTGATAATAGTGTACTTACAAACGTTTTTTTATATATCCACATATCCACGCCTCTATTACTTCTAATACTATTTAATAATTATATATATATAGTTTTTACACAATAAAAAAAATGTTTTATACAGCACCTACATTAAAAGGGGGTTTTTAATTTGATTATCAGCTGTACAAAAGACGAAATGCTCTCAAAAATAAATATTGTGTTAAAGGCGGTAGCGTCAAAAACGACAATGCCTATCACAGAATGTATACTTATTACCGCTGACAATGAGGGAATAAGACTCACGGCGAACAATCTTGAACTGGCTATAGAGACAAGCGATATGAAAAATGATGTCGTTATTATGGAAAAAGGTATCGCGGCTCTGGAAGCTAAAATGTTTTTAGATATTATAAGAAATCTTCCTGACAATAATATTTTAATTCAAACAGATGATAAAAATGTCACAACCGTAAAAAGTGGAAAATCTGAGTTTAAAATTTTATCACTTCCAGGAGAGGATTTCCCAAAGATTCCTGATGTGGAAAAAAATATCAAATATGAAACAAAAGCTACTGAGTTTAAAAATATGATTAAACAGACTAATTTTGCTGTGGCTATAGAGGAAACAAAACCTATTTTAACGGGAGAACTTATTGAGATAAAAGAGGATTGCCTTAATATTGTTGCCATTGACGGATTCAGAGTGGCTTTCAGAAAAACGGATTTGGTAAACGACAACGAAAATATTTCCGTAGTTGTCCCTTCAAAAGCGTTAAATGAGATAAGCCGAATTTTACCTGATAAAAGCGAGGAAGTAATCTCAATGTATTTTACCGACAACCACGCTTTGTTTGAGGCGGAAGATTTTACTGTTGTGTCAAGGCTTCTTGAGGGGGAATTTTTTAAGTATGAGCAAAGCTTTATAAACGAATATACGACCGCTGTTGAGGCAAGCAGACAGGAATTTTTAAATTCTGTCGAGAGAGCTACCCTTATATCGAGAGACTCTAAGAAAAATCCTGTTGAGCTTAGCATTGAGAAAGAAAAAATTGTCATTACCTCAAATACAGAGATGGGCACTTCTTATGAGGAGGTTTTAGTTGACACTGAGGGCGATGACCTTAAAATTGGATTTAATCCCAGGTACCTTATAGATGCTCTTAAAGCTATTGACGACGAGAGAATAAGCGTTAAGTTTATGTCTCCTCTGAGTCCCTGTGTTATTGAAAGCGTAGGCGACGGCAATTATAAATATCTTATCTTGCCTTTAAGATTGAAAAATTAAGAAATATTTTTATAATTTTTTTGGAGGTGTGTTTTTTGGAGATAAAAATAAACACCGAGTTTATTAAAATAAGCCAAGCCGTTAAACTCGCGAACGTCGTTTCATCAGGCGCCGAGGCGAAAGCCGTTATTTCGGATGGACTTGTTAAACTTAACGGCGAGACAGTTTCTCAGAGAGGTAAAAAGGTGTATAAGGGAGATGTTATAGAGGTTTTAGGCTCGGATACGATAGAGGTTATTTAATACGAATCTCATAAAAAAGTGAGGTTGGCGTAAAGTAAAAAAATTTGGTATTTATTTTCTATACCGTTTTTTTCTTCTTTGTATTTTGTTTTTAAGCCATAGGAGTTTTTATGTATATTGACAGATTAGTTGTTAAAAATTTTAGAAATATTAAAAAAATTAATATTGATTTTAATAAAAACGTTAATATCTTTTACGGAGATAATGCCCAAGGAAAAACAAGTATTCTTGAGGGCATTTATTTTTGCGCCACGGGAAGAAGCCATAAAACACACATTGACAAGGAAATAATAAATTTTGGCGAAAGCGAGGCCCATCTTGAGCTTTTCGCCAGAGACGATACTTTTTATGATAAAATAAACGTGCATCTGAAAAAAAATATGAAAAAATGGATTACTGTTAATAGTATGCCTATAAAAAAGATAGGAGAGCTTTTCGGTGTTTTGAGTATTGTGCTCTTCGCCCCGGAGGATTTACAGCTTGTCAAATCGGGACCCTCGGAGAGAAGAAGGTTTATTGACCTTGAGATGTGCCAGCTTAGCAAGATTTATTATTATGATTTAAAACAGTATCATAAAATTTTAAAACAGAGAAACAACCTTCTGAAAGAAATTCAAAAGAATAAAAGTCTTAAAGAAACATTGTTTGTATGGGATTCTCAGCTTATTAAATTTGGTGGAAAAGTCATAAAGCAAAGACAGAGTTATATTGAGGAAATATCGGCGCTCGCGGGAAACGTCCACGGCAAAATAACAGGAGGGGCGGAGAGGCTTGAGATTATTTATAGACCAAGTGTTTTGATTTCAGAGTTTGAGAAAAAAATAAAAAAAAATATTGACAGGGATATTTTTTACGGCTCAACGGGGATAGGTCCTCACAAAGACGATATTTCTTTTTTTATAAACGGTTACGACGCGAGAGATTATGGTTCTCAGGGACAGCAGAGGTGCGCTGTTTTGTCGTTAAAACTCGCGGAGATTCAGATTATAAAAAATGAGAAAAACACAAATCCTGTTTTGCTTCTTGACGACGTGCTCTCAGAGCTTGATGAGAAGAGGCAGTCTTTTTTACTTGACAGCATAAAGGATATTCAAGTTATCATTACATGTACCGGAGTGGAGGATATTGTAAAAAAATATAACGAGAAAGCCAAGATTTTTTTTGTCAAGGACGGAAACGTTGAAAATAAAGAACCTCCGTCATATACCATACAGTAATAATTTGTTAATATAAAAATAATACTAATAATAAATATATGTTTTTTTGTTTTAGGGAAATACCGCATAATTCAAAATAAAAATAATTTTAGCGGTAGCGTGCGAAAAAATTTAGCGGAAGTGTGGGATTTTTAATCCCACTTAAACGAAAACGCTTTTTTGTTAGGAGCGTATTTTTTCGTAAAATTATTTTTATTTCCTCTTTGTGCGGTGTTTCCTTAGAAAATATAGAGTATTTCTTTTATGATTTTGTGTTTTTACACGCCGATTTATAAACCATTTTTTTATTTTGTGAAAAATTTTTGAAAATTATACTGGTGAAATTTTTAAATTTGTGGTATAATAAAGATAGTTTAATACGCTTTACAAAAGTAAAATACGCTTAGCTATAAAAGTGCTTAAAGTGATTTTTTGTTTTTTTTCGGACATTTTGGAAAGTGTTAAAAAATTAAAAAATATACAAGAAATAAAGAATATATAGAATACTTGATTTATTTTTTTGATTTCAACCGGCTGAGTTATCTGCTGTAGAGTATTAGTAATTACTAAAATTCATTATTTACGCTGTTTTAGCGGACGCTATACAATTTTAAATACGCTTTTTAGGAGAAATTTTTAATGTTTTTGAATATTGGCTCGAATTTTAATATTTTTTATGAGGATATTATCGCCGTTATAGATATTGAGGATATGAAAGCGGGAGCTAACAAGGAATTTATTGAGAATATGAGAAAAAACAAGAATTGTATCATTTTGGGCGGAAAAAACCGTTCTCTTATTGTGGCGGATAAAAAAGGGAAAACTAAAATTTATTTGTCTTCTGTATCAGTTAAAACAATTAAAAAGAGGTTTACGTTTATTGCGGCGTATTTAAAAAGCGATGTACGCGCGAGAAATTATAAAAAATAAAACATACTTAGAAAAGAATCACGGCTTTTTTTAAGCTTGTTTATTTTTTATAATTTTTTGGCTGTTTTGGAAAAATTTATTGACTGACGTTTAGCTTTTGAGCGGATGTTATATAATTTATAATAGATTTATTTTTTTTATACTGAAAGCGTTAAAAAGCGCTGAATAAAATAACTTTTCTAATTTTTCGGAAAGTGCCGCAAGGTTTCTAAAGAAGCCTAATAAAATAATTTTTACGAGCGTTTATTTTTTGTGTTTTTTATATTCTCTTTTTGTAAGGGTATTTAATTTTTTTTAAGTGGTCAAAGCTTTAAAACTTTTTGGAAAAGTTTATAAAGTTTTTATTTCAGGGGTTTTGACAGCCGTTATAAAATTTTGGGATACGCGGTATTTAAAAAGAGCGTTTATATTTTTTAAACTGCTAAAATTGTTATTTGTAAAATCCTAATAATAATTATTGTTATATTTATACACTCTTTAATATAATAGTTAATTTTTAGCGGATTTTAAGACGTTTTTTGACATCAATTTTTGTCTAACTCTCAGTGAAAGGAAGATTTTTTTATGTCGTCGGATTACAATGAGAATCAAATACAGATTTTGGAGGGACTTGAGGCGGTAAGAGTGCGACCGGGTATGTATATAGGCAGTACGTCTTCTAAGGGTCTTCATCATCTTGTTTATGAAATAGTGGATAATTCCATTGACGAGGCTTTAGCCGGGTTCTGCTCGGAAATAGAGGTTACTATTCATGAGGACAACACGGTATCCGTTAAAGACAACGGCAGGGGTATTCCTATTGGTATTCATCCTCAAAGAGGTATACCGGCGGTTGAGGTTGTATTTACTATTTTACACGCTGGAGGAAAATTCGGCGGAGGGGGATACAAAGTATCGGGAGGTCTTCACGGTGTGGGCGCCTCTGTCGTAAACGCTTTAAGCGAGTGGCTTACTGTGAGAATTTACAGCGAGGGAAAAATCTATGAGCAACACTACTCAAGGGGAGATGTCTTAGACAAATTAACCGCCGTGGGAGATTGTGACAAAGAGCTTTCCGGTACATTTATACATTTTAAGCCCGACGATGAGATTTTTGACGAGACGGTTTTTGATTATGATGTTTTATATCAGCATCTTCAGGAAACGGCGTTTTTGACAAAAGGTATAAAAATAATTTTAAGCGATTTGAGAAACAATTCGGAGAACGTTTTTCATTATGAGGGCGGAATAAAAGAGTTTGTGGGGCACATAAACAAAAACAAAGCTCCTGTTTACAATGAGATTTTTTACTGTGACAGCGTAAAAGACAACATTTCCGTGGAGATTGCCTTTCAGCATAACGACGGGTTTGCCGAGTGTATTTACTCTTATGCCAACAACATAAACACAACCGATGGAGGGGCTCATTTAGCCGGTTTTAAATCGGGGCTTACAAAAACGATAAACGACTATGGAAAGCGTTTTGGACTTCTTAAAGAAAGCGATAAAAATTTATCGGGAGAGGATATAAGAGAGGGTCTGACGTGCGTTTTAAATGTTAAAATAGAAAATCCGCAGTTTGAGGGGCAGACGAAAACAAAGCTCGGAAACAGCGAGGCCAAAAGCGCTGTTGAGTCTGTTTTAACTGAAAATTTAACATATTTTCTTGAAGAAAATCCGGCTGTAAGCAAGCTTATTTTTGAGAAAGCCTTAGTAGCCTCAAGAGCGAGGGACGCCGCTAAAAAGGCGAGGGAGCTTGTGAGAAGAAAATCGGCTTTAGAGGTATCAAGGCTTCCGGGAAAACTTACTGACTGTTCGGAAAAGGACCCTTCAAAATGCGAAATTTATATTGTCGAGGGTAATTCAGCGGGAGGTTCAGCCGTTGACGCGAGAACACCTAAGACTCAGGCTATTTTACCCCTTAGAGGAAAAATATTAAAC
>CANOGI010000019.1 GCA_947565475.1 uncultured Eubacteriaceae bacterium | reverse complement strand
TGTATAACAAAAATTCTCATAACCGACGGCGAAAGTATTCGCCTTTGTATTCAAAGTGAGCTTGCTCCCCCTGAATACAAGAGTAAGTACCACCGGGAACTTTCTCTGTAGGTTAAAAAATCATACGCCAATTTATAAATTGAAAGTATCAAAAAAATTATGAGAGATAAAATAAACACATTTCAAGTTTATTTTATCTTTCTATAATTTTTGTACACATTCCAGTTTTCAGATACGCTCTATGTTATATCTAAAAATTATCAAAATTGTTTCAAAAATTTAACATCGTTCTCAAAAAGCAGACGTAAATCCGAAATAGCGTATTTTTGCATAGCGACACGCTCAAGTCCCATTCCAAAAGCAAATCCGCTGTATACATTCGGGTCTATCCCCGCCATTTCAAGTACTTTGGGATGAACCATTCCGCAGCCCAAAACCTCAATAAAGCCACTGTCCTTACACACACGGCAGCCTTTTCCACCGCAGGCAAAACAAGAGGCGTCCATCTCGGCACTCGGCTCTGTAAAAGGAAAATGATGTGGTCTAAATCTTACCTGCGTATCCTCTCCAAACAATTCTTTAGCGAATACAGCCAAAGCTCCTTTTAAGTCTCCCATAGTTATTCCCTTGTCAATAACAAGCCCCTCAAGCTGGTGAAAAATAGGCGAATGAGTGGCGTCCACCTCGTCCGAGCGGTATACTCTTCCCGGAGCTATAATTCTTATAGGAGGCTTTTTGTTTTCCATAACACGCACCTGAATTGGAGATGTCTGGGTCCTCAAAAGGAAATCGCCTTTTCCGTCAATATAAAAAGTATCCTGCTCATCTCTGGCAGGGTGGTCTTTAGGTATATTCAAAGCCTCAAAATTATAATGAGCAAGCTCAATCTCAGGGCCCTCCGCGATTTCATAACCCATACCGATAAAAATATTTTTGATGTTGTCAATAACTTGATTCATAGGATGTCTGTGTCCGAGCGTCCTCGCCTTTCCCGGCATAGTAACATCTATTGTTTCGGCTTTAAGTTTAATTTCCATCGCCTTTGAAAGCAGTCCTTTTTTGGCCTCCTCAAGTTTTGCCTCTATCTCTTCTCTCACCTCGTTAGCGAGTTGCCCTACAATCGGTCTTTCCTCTTTTGAAAGAGCCCCCATACCTTTTAAAATCTGTGTAAGCTCTCCTTTTTTGCCCAAAAACTTAACTCTCAAATCATCAAGGTTCTTTAAGTCGTTTACACCTTTTAAATTCTCAACCGCAAGCTCTTTAATTTTTTTAAGCTTATCTCTCATCTAAAAAAACTCCTTTCATCTTTAAAGAAAATTTCTATATATCGCGTTACTTTTGAAATTAATAACTCACTCACCATATACAATCAAGTAAGCGGTCAATATTTACAGTCAAATAACCTACTCACCTTTTGTTCTTTTTCAGGCTAATTAACTATAATTCCATTACTCCTCTCTCTTTCTTAGGCTGATTTTCCCATGAATATACGCAATAAAAAAACTCCGTCCCAAAAGGGACGAAGAATATCCGCGGTACCACCCAAATTTTCAGCAAAAAGCCAAACTCTCAAAAGACTTAACGTGTCAAAACCGTGTTCCCCTACTAACAATATTATATTTAAAAGTAAGTATTCCCCCTTAAAAAGAGGTAAACTCCTTAATCAATTAAAATATCAAAAAGTATTCAAGGAACAAACTCCGACGGGAACTTCGGCAAAACATTATTTGAAAAACGCTTCCAGCCGACGGCATTTTCTCTCTGGCAAAACCGAATCGCTTACTTCCGTCATCACAGTAATAACAATATTAAATTTTTAATTTGGAGAGTATTATATCATAATTAAAATACAAAGTCAATCAAAAAATCAAATGTTCATAAAAAATAGAAAAAAATGTTCACAATTTCACCACATTTTTGTCAACAAAAAAAGGGGATTTTAAAATCCCCTTAATAACTTATTCATATTTTCACTTCACAAAAATACTCATAACAAAAACATCAATAATACCTGAAAAAATAATTAACTATCAAATTAGTTAAGCACACGGCAAGCTCCCACATAAGTTTTAGCGGAATAGCTTGAGCCAAGACTTGAAATTTGAACACAATTTTTATTGTTATTAGTGGCGTGGATATACTGACCATTGCCAATATACATACCTACATGAGAAATTCTTGAATTTCCGCCTGTATTAAAGAACACAAGGTCTCCCGCCTGAAGGTTTGCTTTATCAACTCTTGTACCATTGTTAATCTGGTCTCTTGAAACTCTGCTTAAAGTAACCCCGAAGTTTTTATATACACAATACATAAACCCGGAACAGTCAACGCCTGTATTAAGGTTAGTACCGCCGTATACATAGTTAAGACCAAGGAACTTCTTAGCGTAAGCGACAACTTCCTCGCCTTTAGATGAGTTAGTCTCAGGAGCGACAGGAGTAATTGTAACTGAAACGTTTTTAACAGGAAGATACTTAAGCATATCGCCTGAAATATAATCTTTATGAACATAAGCGAAAGAGTTATCGAGTTTAACCTCATACCACTCTCCAACATCGGCTGTAACAGCGAGACTCTCGCCCTCGCTTACCTGAGAAACAACCTCGGCGTTTGTAGCCGGAGCCTTTCTTATATTAACGCCGTCAGAATTAACTTGTCCGTCAACCTGAGTAAGTTTTACAAACTCAGTCGTAACATAAGCCTCTGATCCGTCGCCATTATCAAGCTTAAACCAGCCGTCCTTTACTGAGGCTACGGAAAGAGTAAGACCTGTATCAACAGTTGAGATAACATCAGAAGAAGTATTGGCGGCTGAACGGATATTAACGTCCGTTCCCGTAACTTTAACAATCGCGCCAGCGAAAACGAAAGATGTATTTAAAGCGGCGAAAGCGATACCAAGAACCGCGACTCTTTTAATGTTTTTAGAAAACTTCATTTTTAAAATTCCTCCTATGTAAGTAATACCACAAATAAAATATAAAATATCTAATTAAGTCAATTCATATCTAAATATTACACAAATGTTACTAAATTATGTATTTATTATAAATGCTTTTTTCCCATTTGTCAATAATAATCTCAAAAAAATAAAATTTTGTTATTATAAACAAAAAAATGCCAAAAACACCCTTCATACTCAACAATATTTCGCTAAATATTAGTTAAAAATCAATAAAAGGGGATTTCCTCGATTTTGTAAATACCAACAAAACAATAAAAACACAAAATTTATCAATATAAGTAGTGACATTTTAAAATTTTAAGTTATAATATTTATAATGACAATAATAATGTATATTATAAGAATAAAATCCGTAAAGGAAAAATGTTCTTATTAAATATGGAAACACCGCGCGAAAGGCACTAAAAATAATTTTTATAAAATAAAAATATGAGTAATCTTTAGCTTTGTCGGTATTTCCTTATACGTTGGACTTCCCTTAATACTTTACATCAATTTCAAAAGAGTAAGAAAAATATTTTATTCAATATTTTTTAGCTCTTCAGACGTTTAAAATATAAAACATATTTCGCCAAAATTTTGAATAAAGTATTTTTTTCATTGCGAAATTGCCGTAGCCCCGTAATTTCTAAAGAAGTCTATTATTGTTTTTGTAACAAAGCGGAAAAGCATCTGATAAGTTAAGTCGATAATGTCTTTCGGTTTTAACGTATTCAGCGTTTTTCGTAAAACATTTGTAAAATATAAGGAGGAAAAAATGTTTAGATTTATTAATTTATTTATCAAAGGTATTTTTGTCGGTATAGCGAATATAATTCCGGGAGTAAGTGGCGGAACAATAGCTGTGGTTTTAGGAATATTTGACGAGATGATTTCGGCGATAAACAATATTTTTAAAAACTTCAAAAAATGCGCGGCTTTTTTAATACCGTTATTTATAGGAGCTGGAGCGGGAATAATACTTTTCAGTAAACTTTTGAAATATTGCCTTGAACACTATTCTTTTCCCACGAGTATGTTTTTTGTTGGGCTCGTAGTCGGAAGTATTCCTTTAATATATAAAAAAGCGACTGAAAAAAAAGTTGACTACAAATCTTATATTGCCACCATACTGGCGTTTTTAGTCGTAGTAGGGTTTTCCTTTTTAAGCGGAAGCGAGTCAAAGACAATAGACGATGTAAGAGGTACACTTGATATAATAACCTTAGTTAAAATTTTGCTTTCGGGAATAATAGCGAGCGCGGCGATGGTCGTTCCCGGAATAAGCGGTTCTTTCGTGCTTGTACTTCTCGGGATGTATCAGCTTGTATTGACCTCTGTTGACGCGATTTCATCAACAGCGGCGAAAAGTATAAAATCTATTTCTGAAAGCGGCTTTATAGACTCCATGAAAGCGCTCTTCACATCCGACGAGTTTATCGTATTGGCTGTGATATTTATTGGAATTATAATAGGCGTCGTGTTAATTTCAAAATTAATTGAGTTTTTATTTAAAAAAGCGTACTCAATAACATACTTCTCAATTTTAGGATTAATTTTCGGCTCAATATACTCAATATTTTCCGATAAGCTTACTTACTCAAGTTATGAAACAAGTTCCATTACACTTATAACAATACTTATAGGCGTAGCCGTACTTGTTGTAGGTACAATAATTTCCTTGATTTTAGGAAGAGAATAAATATAAAATAAAAAACGGTTATACGACAGCGTGAATAAAAAGGGAGATTATCAAAACAATTTGATAATCTCCCTTTTTATTCACGGTTTTAATAAATCCGCCTGTCAAATAATAAATTAAGATATTTTATTATTTAAACTAAAAAAATTTAATCAACCTTAAACTTACTAAGAGTTTCCGCAACTTTCTCTGGTTCAGGAACATTGTCGTGAATATCAAGACGAAGAGTTTTGCTTATATCAAGACTGAAAATACCCATAATTGACTTAGCGTCGATTACATATCTTTCAGAAACCAAATCAAAGTCCCCGTCAAAAGTATTTATCATGTTGACAAACTCTTTTACCTTTTCAATAGAATCCAAAGAAACAGTTATTGACTTCATAATAAAAATCCTCCTTCATAAAAATATAAAATTAATAATCGTTACAAAAATATTAATTAATTTAAAAATAAAAATTATTTTTAAAAGTAAATTAATATTTTTCTAAAGAAAACCTCTCTTATATATTAAACTTTTATTTGTCCGTTGTCAAATCATAGTTTATGTTTTCCATAAATTTTGTATAAATATTCTATATAATAAAAAAAAAATAACCTGTCTGTTAGTTATTTATTAGAAGGTATCTAAAAACTTTGCGGCAGTTATTGAAATTACTCTAATAATAAATTTCCGTCGCCCTCCCCTGTTTTATTACTTTATATTAACGCAAGTTCGATGAAAAACAATATCAACACGTAGTTTTGCTCAAAAATTTTTGTCAACCTTTTTCAATAGGTGCCGCGAAGAAGCAAAAAACTTTGAGGTTTGGAACCTTTTTGCTATAAAAAAAGGTTCCATTAACTATAAATTTTCGTCGAACTCATATTTAATTTACAGCAATTCTTGTATTTAAAACAAAATTATGTAATAAAAAACAAGCACCAGCAAGTATTATATAATAAAATTATAAATCCAGAGGCCTTTGAGATATTACCAAACATATCTAATAAATAAACACACTTTATAGTCAAACCACTTAAAAAACGAACAAGTTCGGTGGCTGAAAATCATTTTTGTCGCGTTATAGTCAGTCCCCATAGGCTCCTAACTATGCTCTCCTTCCCAGGACGCATGGGCGAGCAGTAAAGCGAAGCTTTACGACCAGCCTCCGCCTCGCGAAAATAATTTTTATCTCGCCTTCTTTTGCTCTTTTTCAAGTGATTTGACTATAACACAAGCTCGCATATTAAATAATTATTTTATCGCATCTCTCTAAAAACCTTATAAATAGCTATAAAAGGAGTAGTTTTTATGATAATACTTATAAACAAAAAAAAATTTTTCACTTACATAATATTCGCCATAAGCTGTTTTTTTATTTTTATAGGAATGCTCTCTCGGTCGGAAAAAGGAACCGTTCCCGTAATGAAAAGCAATGATAGCCCCCGCCTTGTAATAATAATAGACGATTTTGGAAACAACTCAAAAGGAACAAAAGAGATGCTTTCTTTGCCGATAAAATTTACAGGAGCTGTAATGCCGGGTATGCCACACACAAAAGAGGAGTGCGAGGCATTAAAATCCGCAGGGAAAGATATAATACTTCATATGCCAATGGAGCCCCACAAAGGTAAAAAAAGCTGGCTTGGGGAAATTTCAATTATGAATGACTTCACAAAAGAAAAAGCGCTCTCGACATTTAAAAAAGGACTTTCAGAAATAACGAACAGTGTAGGCTTTAACAATCATATGGGCTCAAAAGTAACGGAAAACGCCGATATAATGACAGAAATTTTAAAAGAAGCGAAAAAACAAAATCTCATAGTAATAGACAGCCTTACGGGAACGAAATCCACAGTAGAAAAAATCTCAAAAGAATTAAAAATAAATTATCTGAAAAGAGATGTTTTTTTAGACAGTACGCAGGACGTGTCAAAAATAATTAAAAATTTAAAAAAAGCGGCTAAAACAGCCAAAGAAAAAGGAATTGCCGTCGCCATAGGACACGTTGGAGCCGAAGGAGGGCTTCCCACATATACAGCGATTTTAAAAACATATAAAGAGCTTGAGGCGGATGGAATAAAATTCATAGGAGTCAGCGACGTTTTTAAATAAATATACCTGTTCAAAACCTCCGCCAAACATCAGCGCCCATGGTTTTGAACAGGTATATTTTTTTAATGTGTCACATTATTTTCCGCTATTTTGAATACTCCAAAATAAGTTTGATAATTGAGTCTACACCGTTAGAAATTTTCGCCTGCCTCATATTCTCATAATACTTTCCTCTGTTTGAGTATAAATTGTTAATACTCTCAAGTAAAGTTTCCGAATTTAAATCTTCCTCAAGCAATACTTTCGAGAAACCCTGTTTCTCAAAAGACCTGGCATTTAAAATCTGGTCGCCCCTGCTATGTTCCTTGGAAAGAGGTATAAGGAGATTCGGCTTTTTAAGAGCAAGGAACTCGCATATAGAGTTAGAGCCCGCTCTCGACGCGATAACGTCACAGGCGGCAAAAATATTAGGAAGTTCCTCTGAAAGATACTCAAACTGACGATACCCTTTTAAATTTATAAGGTCGTTCTCAAGATTTCCTTTTCCACAAATATGAGCAATCTGAAATTTCTCCAACAAAGCTGGTAAAGATTTTCTTAAAGCTCCGTTTATCTTGACCGAGCCAAGGCTTCCGCCCATAATAAGTAAAACAGGCTTATCCCCGTTAAACCCGCAAAACTCGAGACCCGCCTTGACTGTTCCCGAAAATAGGGAATTTCTTATAGGTGAGCCTGTCAAAACACCTTTTTTATCAGAAACTTTCTCAAGAGTCTCTGGAAAAGTAGCGCATACTTTAGTAGCGAAAGGCATAGCCATTTTATTAGCAAGCCCCGGTGTTATATCCGACTCATGTATTATAACCGGAATTTTGTGAAATTTAGCCCCCATAACAACAGGAACGGAAACAAATCCGCCTTTGGAAAACACAATAGATGGCTTAATCTTGTAAATAAGCGAAGAAGCCTCTTTGACTCCTTTAACAACCCTAAACATATCTGAAAAATTTTTCTTGTCAAAATATCTTCTAAGCTTTCCTGAGGAAATACCGTAATAATCTATTTTAAATTTTGAGATAAGTTCTTTTTCTATGCCTTCCTTGCGCCCTATATAGCTTATCTTAAAACCCTCTTCTTTAAGTCTCTTCAAAAGAGCGATATTCGGCGTAACGTGCCCCGCCGTGCCTCCGCCTGTTAAAACTATGCTTTTCACATAAAACCCCCCTCGTCAATTTCTTTTAATAACGTTAAACTCAAAAACATCATTGCTCAATAGGTATATCATCGAGCCATTCCTCCTCTTCTTTAACGGCGCCTTTCTCATCGTACAAAATTCCCTTTCCGTTTCTAAAACCGTCTTTTACCTCTACAACATAAGTTTGAAGCCCATCGTCATAAATATAAGTTTCCGTTCCCTCAATAAGAACGTCATCTTCCCATATTCCCTCCATTACCTTAGCGGGGGCGCCGTTTTTTGCTCTTGAGTATAATATTCCGTCGCCGTTTTTTTCACCGTCATACCATTGTCCGTCATAAATCTCGCCTGTTTCAGAAATAACAGCGTGTTTGCCTTTTCCGTCCCATTTTTCATCATGAACTATATTGATTGTTTTTGTTTGACCGAAATTATTTAATTTAAAAGTAATTTCGCCGCTGTCAAAAGCCCCGTCAATCCAAAAACCATCGTAAATCTCTCCTGTTTTTCTTGTTAAAACGCCGTCGCCGTCATAATTTCCATTTTTCATATTTCCCTCATAGACGTCGCCGTTTTCACTCTCATATTTTAAATAACCGCTGAGTTTTTCTGTCACAGTCTGGCTTTCCGTTTCCTCCTCAGTATTTGGCTCTTCTTCTGTCTCGGTATTTTCCTCCGAGGAAATAATTATACTGTCATCAGCTGTTCTGTCCAAAACTCTGTTTATTATAAAAGCCGCGCAAAATATTAAAAATAAAATAATAATCCCGCTGATTGTTTTCTTTAAATCAATATTCATAAAATACCTCCGAGTTTTATATTTTTATTATAGCGTATACAATAACAGTCTCAATTTAGACCCCTGTTTCCAAATACTCAATACTACAAAGACTATTGGTATTTTCATTTTATAAAATGCTCTAAAACAACAGCGGATAACTCTCTATGTATTCAGTATGAACTTATAATCCCACTTAATACAAAAATAAACTCCCCGCCTAAAAAACGTTGGACTTTTTTAATCGTTTAAATTCTTTTAAGAAAACACCGCGTAATTCAAAGTAAAAATAATTTTAGCGAGAGCGTGCGAATGGTCAGTGCTTTTGCTGCGCAAAAGTCGGCTAAAAACCGCCCGCACATCTTTGCGACACATATTTAGCGTAAGTGTGGGATTTTTAATCCCACTTAAACGAAAACGCTTTTTTGTTAGTAGCGTATTTTTTCGTAAAATTATTTTTATTTCCTCTCTGTGCGGTGTTTCTTTAATTTTAATTATGTACGTTATAAATAAAAATATAAGCTTGCATTAAGGTTAATCAAAACTATTCATATTTTTATATCATAAAAATACTCATAACCTCCGACGTTTTACAGCGCCCTTATACTCCGTGTAAGTTTTGGCCCCAACAGAATATAAAGAGTAAGCGACCCAACTTAATAAATAGTTGCTTACCCCTGTCAGTTAAATCATGAATTTAAACCTTCGTATTCAACAAATAAAAAAATAAATAGGTTCGCTTAATATAAGTAAGGAACAATAAAAGAATAAATAAAAAGACTACTCGAATTTTTCTATAACAAAAATTCTCGTAACCAATGGCGAAAGTATTCGCCTTTGTATTCAGAGTGAGCTTACGCTCACCCTAAATACAAGAGTAAGTTCCCCCGCTTAAGAAGCAGGGGACTTCCTCTGTCAGTTAAATTTTAAAAAATTTAATATATATAAAATTCAAGCCATATGCAAATATATAAATACTCATATTTAATGTCTATGTATATTAAGTTCGTTTAATTTATTTTCATTAACGGTTTTAATAACATCCTCATTTTTGTTGTCAGCGTATTTATCAAAAATTCGTCTGCCGGCGATAAAATCATTAACCTTAGCCGGACCATTCACACATCCATTCTCACACGCCATACCCTCAATAAAATCAACGGGCAGTTTACCGCTTTTAAGCATCATAAGAGCCTTTTTGCATTCATCAATGCCGCTGCATTTCATCGTTTTGAGGTCTATGTCATATTCTCTTTCTTTAGCGACCTGCATAACGGCGTTTGTAACGCCTCCGGATTTAGCGAACCCTTTGCCGTATTTTGTCGCCGTCTCTGCTATATCCCCATAATTTGAGAAATCTATCTCCTTAACCTCAAACATGGCGTAAAGTTCCTCAAAAGTAAGGACATAATTTATCTCCCCGATATAATGTTTAAGAGCCTCGTTTTTCTTAGCGATACACGGTCCGATAAACACAATAGTAGCGTTGGGATTAGCCGCTTTAATAAATCTCGCGGCGGCAACCATAGGTGAAACCGTAGTTGATATATTATCTTTAAGAGTCGGAAAGTGCTTCTCAATAAAATTCACAAAAGCTGGACAGCATGACGTCGTCGTCTGTTTTCCCTCTTTCGCCCTGCTTACAACCTCGTCGGTCTCGCTTACAGAAACAGCGTCCGCTCCTAAAGCTACCTCGATAACCTCTGAAAAACCAAGGTCTTTAATAGCGGCTTTTAAAACCGAAACGGGAACGTCGCCGAACTGTCCCTCAATAGCCGGCGCTACCATAGCGTAAACATCGCTTTCACCTTTAATAATAGTATCGATAACATTTGAAATCATGGAAACGTCGGAAACAGCGCCGAAAGGACACCCTACAACACATCTTCCGCAGTTTATACATTTGCTTTCGTCTATCATGGCCAAATCATTCTCGTCTATAGTAATAGCGTCAACAGGGCAGGCTTTTATACAAGGTCTTTGAATATCAACTATAGCGCCGTATGGGCAGGCGAGTACACACTGACCGCATTTTTTACACTTTGTCTTGTCTATATAAGCGCCTCTCTCAGTTCTTGAGATAGCCCCGAACTTACAAGCCTTTATACACTTTCTGGCAAGACAGTTGTGACAGTTGTCAGTAACTGTAAACCTGGCGATAGGACAACCCTCGCAGGCGGCTGAAATAACATGCACAACCTGAGTACCGTCGTTTACGCTGTAATGAGAGCCCGTCGGTATCTTTCCCATTGAAAGACGCACCCTTTGTCTTATAATCTCTCTTTCCCTGTATACACAGCAGCGAAACCTTGGTTTTGGCCCGTCAATAAGCTCAAAAGGTATTTCGTCAACCTTTTCAAGTAAAATTCCCTTATAAGCGTACTCAGCGGTTTTTTTAAGCACAGCCATTTTTATCTGATTAATATCCGTAACATTTTCCATATTAAAAAATTCCTTTCTTTTATTAATAAATTATATTATAAATTTTTCTCAAAACTAATTTAAAAATATTATATTGCTTACATTAACACTACAACGCCCCGCGCTATTTCTATCCTGAAACAATAAAATAATTCTTTTGTATATCAGTTTTTATTAAAATCCGCTTGTTTTTTACTGGCTCGCTGTAGTATTAATCAACACTCACACCGCTCCTAATAAGACCGTTTAACCGAATCTCATACTCACGGCATTTTTCAATAACTTTTATATAAGGCGAAATAGCGTCTTTTGAGACATTAATTTTGCTTAAATACTTAAAAGCTAAAAACCCACTCGCTTCATTTAATCCATAAAAAGTCCTCGCTACATCATATAAAACCGGCCCGCTGCACACATTCATAAAATCAATAACAAAAGTTTCGCCGTTTGACTTTATTAATACGTTGTCAGGATGAAAATCCCCGTGACATATATAATCCCCGTCAGGAAGATTATATATTTCTTTTATGAGCTCCGATTCCATATTTGTATTAATGTCTATCGACGATATGTATTTTTTATATGATAATAAATTTTTTAACTCACACGTTCGGCCTAAACTCATAAAAATCTCTGAATTTGTGCTCATAGCTATTACAGTTTTTAAAACATCTTTATAGGACAATAAATTTTTTGACTTACGGCTTAAAATATCACAATGGGAATTTACAAAAATATTTATCGCCTCTTCCGCTAATGACTCGCGCCTCAGTAAGCTCCATAAAGATTTCCCATAAATCCTCTCATATATGATGCCCATACGGTCTTTTATATTGATTATCCCAAATGTTTTGGGAACTTTCACACCGCTTTTATACATCTCGATTGAATTCTCATATTCCAATCTTACAAATTCCTCAGGCTGTCCTTTATAGAACAATTTGCAAATTTTTCCCTCTCCATACTCAACAGCCTCAGCGCATCCGCCTTTTCCAATAACGCTCACGTCCATAGTCTCCTTTATAAACTTGCTGATTTTCAAGTTTAATAACTATATAAATCCTGTCTCAGTAATATTTTATATTTACAACCTTGCCCGCTTTTATAAGAGTGGTTTTTAAATCGTCAACAACTCTCATTCTTATATTTAAGTCTGTGGGCATATCAGGATTTTGATGAGCCGGATTTATTTTTTTGCCTACAAATAAATTTATATGAGTACATTCTTCAGCGAGTACCTTAGCAAGCATAGCGGCGCCGTGCTTTTGCTCAAGCTGAGCGATATTTTTTTTGTCGGTTGGGTCTTTAAAATAAGACTTTAAAATATCAAGAGTTTTATTTAATGTAAGCACCCCTTCCGTAACAAGGTCAACCCCTTTTATATAGGCTATAGGAGGAACATCAGGATCTAAATACTCAATAGTCGTTTTTATTTCTCTCCCTGTGACACGGCAAAAAATATTAGCTGAACACCCTCCGCACACAGCTTTAAATCCCTTGCTCGACAAAAAATCTTTAATAATACTCTCGTCGTTTTCAGGATTTTGAGGAGGACCCGTAAAAATATTTACGGCTTTAAGAGGAATAATCTTAACTGAGGCTACCGTGGTATCATCACCCGGTCTGTCAAGATAAAGCTCTTTGCATTTCTCAATTAAAAGGCTGGCTAATTTCGCCGAGGTCAGCGTTTGATTTTTGGTCTGTTCGGAAATGAATTTTGAGGCGTTTAACCATGTCCAACCAAGATTAAGCATAGCCCCTATTCCTGCGTAAATAACACCGTCGCTCATAATCGTTAGCATATCCCCCATATTTACTTTAAACCGCGCCTCTTTAATCACTTTCCCCTCTATTTCCCTTGTGAAATACTCAATATTCATAATCTCGCCGTTCCTGACAAAAACACAGCCGGGAGAATCAAACTCAACAAGATAAACGTCCCCGTCATAGCCTATGCGAAGTATAGAGAAAGTAGAATAAGCAACCTTTCTGACATTACACACTGGAAGGGTATGAACAATAGTGTCCACAGTATCCTCAATACTCGACCCCTCGATAATCATAGTCGAAATAATTTTTGACGTAAGGGTAGATAGTATATTCGCTTTCACACCGCTTCCCAAGCCATCGGAAAGCACGACTATACAGCAATCGTCGTTTTTAACTATCTCAACCCTGTCGCCGCAAAGCTCCTCCGTATATTTATTAATACTTTTATAAGCGGCGTCAACATAAATTTTACAATTCATTTATATCAGTTCCCTCGTCTTCCATAAGTCTTTTTATCCTGTTTAAAGTTACTTTTGTCTCTGCCGTGGTCTCTCCTAAAAGGCTCGCTATCTGCTGCGCTACAGTCATTTGTTTGTCGATAACCTTTTGCGCCATAAGAACCGTTTCCATTTTAAGAGAATAATTCATCTCGTTGTATTTCTCCTCATCGGTAATATCATATAAAATACCTATAGCCATTTTGTTTGAGGCGGTATAAATAATATACTGTTTAGTAACGATTCCAAGTTCCTCATACTTAACCTTTTTATCGTTTATATTCTTTTTAGTTTTAAGTACATGCTCAAAATCAGAAGGGTCAATAAACTCGCCTAAATACCTTGAAATAGCGTCGCTTCTTGAAGTATTGAAAAGTTTTTGGGCGGAAACGTTAAACTCCCTTATTTTTAAATTCTCGTCCACCGCGATAATATAGTTTGGCGTAACAGATAAAACAGTGCTCGCCATAGTTTGATTGATGTCGTTCATATACGGAAGACACATATACAAATCAGCTCTCTTCTGATAAACGGCGATGGCTTTTTCCCTGCACGTGGGATAACCACAGCTTCCGCAGTTGAGCTGTTTAAACTCCTCATCTTTGCCTATCTTTTTTAAAATTCTCTTTATCTCTTCTTCCGAAGGCATATTGTTCTCTATTTTCTCAGGCTCAAAACTTCTTGAGAATTTTAAGGACACACCGTCCACCTGAATTTTGCCTTTTTGAGCGTGCTCAACAACTTCTATTCTGTCATAAACTGAAAGGTTCTTATATTCCGGCATAAGAGGCCCGTTTATACAGCCTCCCCTGCATACATTTGCCTCTATAAAAACATTTTTCAGCTTTCCCGTTTTAATTTCCTCAAAAGTACGTCTGAGTTCTTTTATCCCGCTTACCGCGAGAATATCATACTTGCCGACTTTGGCGGAAAGTCCAGATATATTCATCTTTCTTTTTATATCAATGTTGATTCCATCGAAAATAGGATATATAGCGGAAAAAGGTGTATTGTAAAACTCCTCGTCAGGAAACCTCTCAATATTTATCTCCCTGTTTCTAAGCCATTCGATAAGACTGTCAAAAGAAACGGCCCCGTCAACATACTGCGGGTTTTCATCAATCTCCTGTATCTTTGAGAGGCACGGTCCAACGAAAATAACCTTTGTATCAGGCCCATATTTTTCTTTAAGTATTTTCCCGTGAGCGAGAACAGGGGATAAAACAGGGGCAAGCATATCCGTAAGCTCGGGATAATACTTCCGTACAAGGAGATTAGCGGAAGAACAGCTCGACGTAATAACGCTGTCCATTTTCCCCTCCTCAATAATTTTTATGTACTCCTCTGTTACATACTGGGCGCCAACCGCCGTCTCCTCAACGTCGTCAAAGCCTAATATTTTAAGAGCGTTAATAATTTTCTTGCTGTTCTTTCCAAAAGCCGCCACATAGCTTGGGGCAAGACTTACAACTGTTCTGAACTTCGGACTGTCAATATA
>CANOGI010000018.1 GCA_947565475.1 uncultured Eubacteriaceae bacterium | reverse complement strand
ATACAGGCTCGCTGAACGCCTTTCCGATAAGCTGCATACCAATAGGCATACCGTTTTTACCGAAACCGCATGGAATATTAACGGCGGGAATACCAGCGAGATTTACGGAAACCGTATAAATATCCCCTAAATACATTTTAAGAGGATCAGAGGTATTCTCCCCAAGTTTAAAAGCGGTAGTCGGAGCTGTTGGGGATAAAATCATATCGTATTTTGAGAAAGCCTCGTCAAAATTATTTTTAATAAGTCCCCTGACACGAAGTCCTTTTTTATAATAAGCGTCGTAATATCCTGAGCTTAAAACGAAAGAGCCTAACATAATACGCCTTTTAACTTCCATACCGAAGCCCTCGCTCCTTGAGTTATAGAACACATCAAGTATGCCGTCTCCCTTTTCGCTTCTGAATCCATACTTTATGCCGTCGTATCTCGAAAGATTAGAACTTGCCTCGGCACAGGCCACGACATAATAAGCTGGTATGGCGTAATCGACAACGGGCATTTCAAACTCACTGATTTCCGCCCCTAAGCTTTTAAGATTTTCTGAGGCTTTTAAAACAGCCTCTTTAACATCGGCGTCAAGACCATCGCCAAAATAATTTTTTGGAATACCTATTTTAAGACCCTTAGCGTCCCCTGTAAAAGAATTTGAAAAATCAAAAACCGAGTCTTTTATAGAGGTTGAGTCTTTTAAATCGTGCCCCGAAATAATTTCAAGTACAGCGGCACAGTCTTTAATATCCCTGCCAACAGGCCCAATTTGGTCAAGAGAAGAGGCAAAAGCCACAAGACCATATCTCGAAACCGCTCCATATGTGGGTTTAATTCCCGAAACACCGCAGAATGAACACGGCTGTCTTATAGAACCTCCCGTGTCTGAGCCTAATGTATAAATCGCCTCATCTGCCGCCACGGCAGCGGCGGAACCGCCTGATGACCCACCGGGAACTCTCTCCAAATCCCACGGGTTTTTTGTTGGGCCAAAATATGAAGTCTCTGTTGAACCTCCCATAGCGAACTCGTCCATATTAAGCTTGCCTAAAACAACAGCCCCGGCGGCGTCAAGTTTATCTGTAACAGTGGCGTTATAAGGCGGTATAAAGCTTTCAAGCATTTTTGAACCGCATGTAGTATTGACGCCTTTCGTGCAAATATTGTCTTTAATAGCCATAGGAACTCCTGCGAGCGGCGAAAGTTCTTCTCCACTGTCAATTTTCTCCTGGACTTTTTTTGCGTTCTCAAGCGCCTTATCCTCAAGAACAGAAGTATAAGCGTTTATATTTTTCTCTGTGTTCTTAATGTTCTCAAGCATTTGTTTCGTAACCTCAACAGAGCTTACCTCTTTATTTTTAATCATCCGCCCTATCTCAAGAGCGGTTTTATTAGAAAAATCCATAATACACTCTCCTTAATCAACAGTTTTTGGAACTTTAAAACAGCCATCTTTTTTCATTGGGGCGTTCGCTAAAATAATCTCTCTGTCCGCGGAAGCAACGGTAACGTCGTCTCTAAAATTATTGGTAAAAGCGAAAGGATGAGAAATCGCCTCAACATTAGTCGTGTCAAGCTCGTTAAGCTTATCTATATAATTTAATATTTTCTCAAGGTCAACTTTCGCCTTTTCCTCTTCTTCCTTGGAAAGAGTCAGTCTTGAAAGGTCTTCAAGATAAGTAATAAGTTCATTATTAATCTGCATACAAAAAATCCTCCTTTTTATAATATTATAGCGAAACAATAAACGAATGAGCGAACAAACTTTGATTAATTCGATATATTAAGAAATCTTTTTAGTGTTTCGCGGTTAAAATTTCCCCGAATTGCTTTAAACCCATTCAATAGCCTTCCCAGAACCGACTGATAAAAAATATTCCGTAAGCATTATTCAAGTTATCGAATGAGTTTTATTATAAAAATATCAGACTCTCAGACGATTTTACGGGTTAAGCCTTGTAATATCCCTCGGAAACATAGATGTCGCCCTGATATTCTTTTCATCAATAAGCTTCATCAAAAATCTCTCAAGTCCCATTCCAAGACCTCCGTGAGGAGGACAGCCCTGCTTATGAAGCATAAGATAACTCTCAAAATCCTCAGGATTAAGACCTTTTGAAATCATTTTGTCAACTTGCGTTTTATAATCATGAATACGCTGTCCTCCCGTGGTAATCTCCATACCGTTATACAGCAAATCAAAGCTTAACGTATATTTCTCGTTTTCCGGGTCATCCATAGCATAGAAAGGTCGTTTTTTAATTGGATAATGAGTAACGAAAACAAAGTCGCTGTTATACTCCTCTTTAAAAAGCTGGCTTATAAGCCTTTCCTCCTCAGGTTCAAGATCGTAAGGGTCTTTAATTTTTCTGTTATATTTAGCGGCGACCATTTCTTTAGCATCTTTAAATTTGACACATGGAATCTCATCAATAACAGGAAGCTCAATATTAAGCTTTTTAAGACAGTCCGGATAATTTTTCTTAACATACTCAAAAGCGAATTTGAGCATTCCCGTTTCCATATTTATAATATCATAAAAACTCTCAATAAAACCCATCTCAAAATCAACGCCTATATACTCGTTTAGGTGTCTAACCGTCTCATGTTTTTCAGCTCTGAAAACAGGAGCTATCTCAAATACCCTTTCATATACAGGAATAAGCATTTGTTTATAAAACTGTGGACTTTGAGCGAGATAAGCCTTTTTCCCAAAATACTCAAGCTTAAAAATATTCGCCCCGCCCTCGGCGCCGGCGGCTACAATTTTCGGCGAGAAAATCTCCGTAAACTCATTTTCGGAGAAAAAGGCTCTGAAAGCTTCCACAAGTCCAGCCTGTAGCTTAAATACAGTCCTTCTTCTCTCGTTTCTTAAAGTAATCGGCCTGATAGGCAGCTCATTTTCAATAGAAATATTGAGATTTCTTTTATTTATGGCAAAAGGCAGTTCCTCAGCCGGAGAAGATAAAAGTCTCATCTCAGAAACCCTTATCTCTATTCCGTTTACCGCTCTTGGCTCGTCTCCCACATCGCCGGTAACAACAACGGAATTTTCCTCTCTGAGAAGTTCTTTCTCGTCCTCTCCGCCGTTTTTATTATAAACGCACTGAACGAGCCCGCCCCTTTTTCTTAAAATAACAAAAGCGAAATCACCCATATCTCGAATATTATAAATCATACCATGTACACGAACTCCTTTTCTCCCGTTTTCGTCAAGAGTGAGAAGTTCTTTAATCTCAAGGTCTTTGCTTGAGTTTATACCATTTACTTTAACCATTAAAAAACTACCTCCTAAAAAATTTTCTTTCGGCTCTTCCACACATAAAAAAATCCGCCCTAAAAAATTAATTTTAAGGACGGAAACAATAATAAAATCCGCGGTACCACCTAAATTGGCAAAAATAAAATACTTTTTGCCCACTCTATAAAACACAATAACGTGTGTAACCCGTACTTTTCTACTAAAATCTCAGCTGTTATATAAAACGGAGTTTCTTTCAAAAAGTAAGCTCAAAAGTGTTTTTCACAAAAGAGTGTCATAACAGGCGATTTCAGTCAAGTCACCCGCTCCCTGATAAGTTTCTCTTTGCTACTCCTCTTTGTCAAAGCCGTTAAATATTTGAAAAAATTCATAACGATAATAATATACCATATCCCTAAAAATTATGCAACAATAAATTTCAAACCGCTTAAAAATTAATTTCCTCAACATAACTGAAAGAAAGTTTATATCAGGTGTCTTTAATATGTTCTCATATAGTCAAATCACTTGAAAAGGAGCAAAAGGAGGCGAGATAAAAATTGTTTTTACAAGGAAGAGGCTGGTCGTAAAGCTTCGCTTTACTGCTCGCCCACGCGTCCTGGGAAAGAGAGCGTAGTAGAAAGCCTACGCCGACTGACAATGACACAGTAAAAAGGATTTTTAGCCGCCGAACTTGTTCGGGTTTTCAAGTGATTTGACTATACTTCTTAAAGTTTACATAAAATAATGCTTATATCGTCTTTTTCAAATTTATTTTTCTCATCATAGTCGTAAAACTCATTAAGCACACCCTCTATAATCGACTCAAGGTCTTCCCCATACCTGTTAATATTATCTTTAAGGCATTCTTTAATTTTCTCGCCAAATTTATCAGGTTCCCTTTTATAGAAAAAGTCTGAAAGACCGTCTGTATGAAAAAACAAATAATCTCCTGGGGAATATTTTGTTTGTTTAACCTCATAAGAAGACTCGTTCATAAGACCAATAGGAATGCCTCCTATCTCAAGCTCAAGCATAGACTCGTTTTTATTGTCCACAAAAACCGGATAAACCTGCCCGGCGTTAGAATATGTGATAACAAAATTAACGGTATCCACTATAGCGTAAAACATACATACATACATTTCATTACCAGTGTGTTTAAAAATTTTGCAAAATTGGTTATTCATCTCTTTAAGGAGAGAATCCGGCATTTTATGAACCGACGCCATTGTGTCAAACATCATAGATAAAGTAGCCGTCAAAAGAGCGGCGGATATACCATGACCAGAGACGTCTCCTATAATAAGCCCTATATGACTGCTGTCAAGCTCTTTAACACTGTAAAAATCTCCTCCAACCTCAAGCGCCGGAAGATATTTGCTTAAAATTTTTGTTCCGCTCACTGTCATATCAAGTTTTCTTATAATAGACCTTTGAACACGCCTCGCCATTTTTAGCTGAAAATCAATAACCTCATTTTTTTCTTTAAGCTCCTCATACTGGGTTTTAATTCTGTCGCTCAAATGTTTAACCCTCAAAAGAGATTTTACCTTAGCTATAAAAATAGTTCCGTCAAACATCTTTGAGATATAATCGTCAACACCTGAATATACACATCTCAAACCAATGTCCTTGGTTATAACAGCGGCAAGCATGAGAATGGGAATACAATTTGTTTCCGAATTGGCTTTAAGCTTTTTACATATATCAAATCCGCTCATATCTGAAAAATCAGTATTAATAATAATAAGATCCGGTTTAATCATCTCAATTTTAGTTAAAGCCACTTTACCTGAATAAGCCGTATAAATTTCATAATCTGAATTAAATAATATTTTACCGATTAGGTCTACAGTTTGTTCATTTTCGTCCGCAACCAAAATCTTATCCATCAAACTCCACCTTTTTGCAGAATTTAACAGTACTCCCGTTCACGTCAAAATCAAGGCTATCGACAAGCGATTTAACAAGCCTTATTCCCCTTCCTGTCTCAAGAAATATATTTTCATCATTTCCACTGTCTTTAATTGTCTTATTATAATCAAACCCGATGCCCTCATCCGAAACAACAGAATTTACAAGATCACCTTTTACATTTATACTTAAAAAAACTTTTTTCCTCTCATCTCTGTTATTACCGTGTATAATAGCGTTAAATAAAAGCTCACAATAAATAAGTTTAAATTCCATAAGACTGTCTTGATTAAGTTTGGGATAACTGCTTCTTAAAAAATTCAAGGAATTGGCAACAATATCATTAACTATATAAATATCGCTTTTAAAAGATACATCAAACTTATTTTGACTCATAACTGCCCTCCTTTTTTTATTTAAACGTTTGCGATGTTTCTGAAAAACCAGTGAAACCGTTAAAGCGTATAACCCTTTTCAAAAACATACTTTAATTTTTATAATTTCTCATAAGTAATCGGTCTTCAGAAACAACTTTTGAAAATAGTTATTATACTGAGGGCTGTCTGAAAACTATATAAAAGTTATTAAAAACTTACAAACTTTGATTTTTAAAATATATTTTGGGTTTAGATAAAGCCAAAATATACAAAAAATCATAAAAAAACAAGCAAAAACTCTTAATTTCGTTTATTTTTTTTGTAATTCTCCCGCGTACTTAGTTTTCAGATACGCCGTAAATGAACGTTTAAAAATCTCTATTCTCGGATTAAACAGTGTTTAGCATTATTTAACCATCGAATATTTAATTAAAAGAAACCTGGACATGTTTTTTCTCAATAGTCATATTAAAAAATTTACCGTCATAATCTATATTAGTATTGTTCATAAGAGCTGTTATAACTCTCAGACTCATCTCATCGTCGTCAATGTCAACTTCTTTATCGCTTTCAACTGATAAGTTTATTTTAATACTGTCTTTGGCCATATTAAATTCTATTTTAAAATTATCATTAGAACTAAAACAAGGGTTTTTAATTATGTAAGTACACGCTTCCGAAACAGCGACTTTAATATCCTCTATTTCCTCAATGTCAAAATTAAGCCTATTAGCCACAGAAGAAGCCGTAAGCCTCGCTGCTGAAACATACGCGGCGTTTACAGGTAATGTCAGTTTGATTTGTTCACTGTTACTCATTTTGATCACCTTCTATTACAAATACTTTATCCAAATTAGTAATTTTAAAAAGCTTGGATAAGCTCGGCTTTAAATTTTGGAAATAAATTGACTTCTCAAACTCTTTCGTTTTTTTCAAAACCGCTATAAAAGCGCCGAGCCCCGTACTGTCAATATAGCTTAAATCTTTACACTCAATTCTTACGTCAATAGGTTTTTGTTCAATAAGGTCAATAATCTTTGTTTTCATTTCCGCTGAGTTAAAAATATCGACCTCACCTTCAATCGTAATCAACCAGCAGTTATTTTTTTCGGAATATACAGAATTCATAGAAAAGTCCATCTATACCGCCTCCTTAATTTTTTTATTGAGTAGACCTGTTTTATAACCTCTTAAAAGCCATTTTCAAAATTTTTCCATTATACTTTTATACTTTGCCTAATTTTTGAGATACTTTCCAAATATCGCCACAAAAATCACTCTCCGCCTAATGAAAAAATATTTTGTCAATCATCATTATTTAGGTTATTAAACAAGTATAGTATTTCTTTTTTTAATTATAACACAAATTTCAAAATATATAAATATTTTAATGGAATAAATATAAAAAATATGTTAAAATATTTTTTATCAACAACGTCTTATAAAAAACCTATATAGGAATTTTTATAGTTAAAGCACTTTAAAATAAGCAAGAAGAGGTAAGATTAAAATTATTTTTACAAGGTAGCGGAATGAGAGCAAAGCCTAAAGCCTATGCCAACCGACGCCAACGTGGCAAAAAGGATTTTAAACCGCCAAATCTGTTTATTTTTCGAGTAGTTTGACTATAAGAAGAACATAAAAAAAGAACGTTTAAATATGTTTTTATTATCTCGCGTACCTCTCACATAATAAATACGAGAAAACAGCGAGTATTTCTTGAAAGCGTATCAATTTTCTATTGACACGATAAATATAGCTCAAAGCGCATCTTTAGGGTTAATGGGCTGTAAATTTATAAAATACTATCTTAAAACCCATTTGAAAACTATATATTTATTATTAAAACTATATGAAATTTTTAATAATAATATCAAAAAAATTATAAGAAATCATAATAAACGTATCTTGAGCTTATTTTATTTTTTTATAATTTTCTGTATGGATTTTAGTTTTCATATGTGCTTTGCCATAATTAATATTTTTACTGATTTAAGGAGTTAATATTATGAAAGTAGGATATTTAGGGCCTAAAGGCACCTTCAGCGAGCAAGCGGTCTTGAAAATCGCCGATATAAGCGAGACAGAGCCTTTTCCAACCATCTGGGAAGTAATCGACAGTGTTGAGAGCGGTAAAACCGATAAATGCGTTGTTCCCATAGAAAACTCAACTGAGGGATGTGTCAATATAACCGTAGACAGCGTGATTTTTGACGCTGATTTATATATACAGGGACAAATAAATTTACCCATTGAGCAAAATATGATAATTAAAAAAGAAACCAACCCAGGTAAAATAAAAAAAATTTATTCCCACCCTCAGGGATTAGCGCAATGCCGTCCTTTTCTTATAAAAAATTATCCAAACGCCGAATTGATAAGCACAAACTCAACGGCTGACGGCGGTAAAATAATAAAACACAATGGTGATGACTGTGCGGCGATAGGTCTTTCAAGAATAGCGGAAATCTATGACTTGAAGATACTTCATAAAAACATACAGAGCGACACTCAAAATTTTACTCAATTCGCCATTTTGTCCAAAAATGACACCGCGAAAAATCTTGACTCCCAAAAAATCTCCATAGCGTTTTCAACTGACAATTCTCCAGGAACGCTGTGCAAAATATTAAACTTATTTGAGATATGGGATTTAAATATGACCAAAATCATTTCACGGCCTATGCGAAACAAAGCGGAAGAATACGTTTTCTTTACGGATCTGGAGAATAACGGCTCGCCCGAAGATGTAAAAAACTGTCTCTCAATGGTACGGCGAAAAACGTCATTTTTTAAAAATTTAGGTTCTTATCCCGTATACGACTACCGTTGAAATTAAAAAAAATATATGTTATAATTGTTAAAAATATTTATAAAACAAATATTGGGGATTTATTTTATAAATATTCTCAAAAGAAATTCTGAAAATTTACAACATAAAAAATACATATCAGACTCTATAAACATAAAAACCTATTACGGCGATTCAAGAGTTTTTCAGAACAAGACAATAAAATAATTTATTAGGTACATCAAATTTTATTTTATTAATTTATTGTTTCGCCGTAGTTTTTTAAGTCTTATGTATTTTCATTACTCAAACGGGGGATATTTTTTATGGGAATCGCACAGGACTTTGATATAACAAAAAATATACGCCTGATAGAAATGTTAAAAAACCAGCTACTGACAAACGTAGCGGACTTATACACAAATCTTTCGGCGGAAGACGCGAATTTAATAGAAAGAAAAGAACTGCTCTCAGACTTAATCATAATAACCTATATGCTTTCAAATCGTCTTGGGTTTTCACACAGCAGTATAGATATAAGAGCCGTAAAGAAATTAAGACTCGGAATACTTGATGAAAAACAATCAATGTATACCGACACGGCTTCTCTTTTAAGACATTTGTCCCGTAATGTTTAACATTTACTCGTCCGAATACAAATTATCGGATAAACGCTCTTTTTAACTTTCCGTAAATTGCGCTAAAAATAATTTGACGCTAAATATTGAACAATTAGTATGAGCTTTGACATTATCAAAAGTTTCTCCGTCTATAAAAATTTACTCAGCAAAACGTTTAAAAATTTTTATCCTCGGATTAAACGACATTTAGCGGTATAGAGCTCCAATGTAAAGGCAAGACTACTCCAATTTTTGTATAACAAGAGGAAGTTCCACCGCTTAAAAAGCGTGGGACTTCCTACATCGGTTAAAATAAAGAAAAATTATTTAACTCAAAACTATTTAATTAAATAAATCACAAAATATATCCAGCCTCCGGATGATACACGTTAAAATGTTCACTCCCGGGGCGTAACAGCGATATTTTACATATCGTCTATATATAAATAATCTTTATCAAGATTTTAAGGAGTTTTTTATAATGGTAAAAAATATGTCCGGCAATGAATACCTGTTTCCTTACGCGGTAATTGACTCAAATCTTAATATAGTTTTCTCAAATCATAAATTCAACGAGGAATTTAGTATAAAAGAAAACAAAAAGAACGAGTTAAAGTTAAACGACCTTATCGACAGCTATAACGCCGATATAAAAGAGCAAAAAGCCGTAATACGGGCGAAATGCTATAAAGTCTATACCTCTCCCATCGAGGCAGACGACGGCTCCGATAAAAAATATTATAACGTTTTTTTAATATTAAACGAATGCGCCTCAAATAACTCATGTGAGATTAACAAAGTAGCCGTGTCTTTAATTTTCATAGACAATTACGCTGAGGTACTTGATAGCGTCGAAGGTGTAAAACACCCTCTATTAACGGCGATAATTGACAGAAAAATAAAGTCTATGGCTGACGGAATAGTCGTAATTGTAAAAAAACTTGAAAAAGATAAATATATATTTATATTCTCACAGGATAAACTTAATTATTTAAAAGAAACAAAGTTCTCAATTCTTGACAAAATACGGGAAATTGATATGGGCAATAAGTTTCCCATAACTTTAAGCATAGGCATAGGCATAAACGGAAAGACTTTAAACCACTCTATGGAATACGCCAGAGCGGCTATAGATTTAGCGTTAAGCCGCGGGGGAGATCAGGCGCTTATAAAAGACGGCGACAACTATACATTTTTCGGCGGAAACTCAATTGAATTAAATATAAATACACGAGTTCGAGCGAGAGTAAAAGCATTCGCCTTAATGGACTTAATCCAGGAATGCTCAAATGTCCTTATAATGGGGCATAAAAACTCAGATCTGGATTGTATAGGTTCGGAAATAGGCGTTTATAAAATAGCGCGTTCCGTAGGCAAAGAATGTAATATAGTTTTAAATAAAATAACGACAAGTATAAAGTCTTTTTACGAACGTCTCATTACAGAAACTGACTACGCTGAGACAGCCTTTGTAAACAGTGACGAGGCATTGTCTAAAATAAAGGAAAACACATTGCTTATAGTCCTTGACACCTATAAACAAAGCATATGTGAATTTCCCGAACTTATCGACAAGATAAATAAAATTGTAGTTTTCGACCATCACCGCAAAGGAGCAGAATTTATAGAAAACGCTGTTTTAACGTATCATGAGCCTTACGCCTCCTCAACATGCGAGCTTATAACGGAAATGTTCCTATATGTTAATAAGGATATATCCCTGTCAAACGTGGAAGCTGACGGACTTCTGGCGGGGATAACCGTTGACACAAAAAATTTCGCTTTTAAAACAGGAACGAAAACCTTTGAGGTAGCGGCTTATTTAAAACGAAAAGGCGCTGACACTATTAGAGTTAAGATACTTTTCCAAAACTCAATAGAGTATTACTCTTTAAAAGCGAAAGCAATTGAGGGTATGAAAACCTTTAATGATAATATGGCAATAGCCATATCAGAATCAAATGTTGAGAATCCACCTCTCCTCGCCGCTCAGGTGTCAGATGAGCTTTTAAATATAAAAGGTATAGAAGCTTCTTTCGTTCTTTGTCAAAATAAGTGTAAAATAAATATAAGCGCGAGAAGTTTAGGTAAAATAAATGTACAGGTTATAATGGAAAAGCTCGGCGGAGGAGGACATCAAACCGTTTCGGCGGCGCAGATAAATGAGACCGATATTGAAAAAGCGCTGATGATGTTAAAATTAGCGATAAATGAATATTTACAGGAGGTAAAATAACAATGAAAGTAATATTACTTGAAGATATAAAGGGTGTAGGAAAAAAGGACCAGGTGATAAACGCCAGCGACGGATACGCGAGGAATTTTCTCTTCGCTAAAAATAAAGCGCTTGAGGCGACCCCTAATAATTTAAAACAGCTTGAGCATAGAAAAAAAGCCGAAGAGGATAGAAAAGCCGAGGAATACGCCAAAGCTAAAGAACTCAGCGGTAAAATAGACGACATCTCCGTTACAATAGCCGTAAAAACAGGCAATAACGGTAAACTTTTCGGCGCTGTCACAAATAAGGAAATAAGCTCGGCACTGAAAGAACAGCATAATCTTGACATAGATAAAAAGAAAATAGTTGTAAACGACTCAATAAAAGCGATTGGGGAAAAAACCGTGGACATAAAGCTTCACACAAAAGTTACGGCTAAACTCTCGGTAAAAATAGTCGAGCTTCATTAAAATATATTCTAAAATCCAAAGCATATACGCATCTTAATAGCGTATATTAAAACTAAATTTTTAAACTTATTTTAGATTAGGAGGTAAAAACCATGCCTGAAAATACAAATACGGCGAAAAACGAGAATATATACGTAAACAAAATACCTCCTCACGACCAAGACGCCGAACAGGCCGTTTTAGGCTGTATGCTTTTTGACAACGAGGGAATAAGCTCGGCGTTTGAGAAATTAAACGGAGACGATTTTTATCGTCCCGACCATAAAGTTATTTTTGAGGCGATAACCGAGCTTTTCAGTGAAAATATACAGGTTGACTTAATAACGCTAAAAAACAAGCTTGAGAAAAACGGAGTACTTGAGCAAGTCGGCGGAATAAACTATATAGCGGAACTCGCCGGAACAGTCTCCACAAGCGCGAGAATAAACGATTATATAAAAATAGTGTATGAAAAATCCATATTGAGGAAATTGATAAAAGCTTCCGCCCTTATTTCCGAAAAAAGCTACTCCGCTCGCGATAACTTGGACGATGTTTTAAATACGGCGGAACAAAGTATTTTTTCTATCCTTCAAAATCAGAAATCAGAGGATTTTACCCATATAAACGATATTTTGATTTCAACTATAGATAAAATAGAAGAGATATATTACTCTACGGAAAAAATAACAGGTATAAAAACAGGTTTTCGTGACTTTGACTATAAAACGGCGGGACTTCACCCATCTGATTTGATACTCATAGCGGCGAGACCCTCAATGGGGAAAACCGCTTTCGCGCTTAATATCGCTTTAAACGCGGCTGTAAATGAAAAAATCCCAACAGCGATTTTCAGCCTTGAGATGTCAAAAGAACAGCTCGCTAACAGATTAATCTGTTCACAAGCTATGATAGACGCTCAAAAATTAAGAACCGGAGGGTTAAATTCCGAGGACTGGGAAAAAATAGCGCAGGCAACGGGCGAAATCTCAGAAGCGCCTATCTACATAAACGACATTCCAGGAATAAACTCAGTACAGCTTAGGGCAATGTGCCGAAAATTAAAACTTGACGCTGGCCTCGGACTCATAATAATAGATTATCTCCAGCTTATGAGCGGACACGGAAAAAATGACTCGCGTCAGCAGGAAATTTCCGAAATCTCGCGGTCGTTAAAAGCAATCGCCCGTGAGGTAAACGCCCCTGTAATAGCCCTTTCTCAGTTAAGCCGAGCCTGTGAGGCGAGAGCGGATCACAGACCCATGCTCTCAGATCTTAGAGAATCGGGCGCTATAGAGCAAGACGCCGACCTTGTCGCTTTTATATACCGTGATGAGTACTACAATCCAGAAACCGAAAAGAAAAACCAAGCTGAGGTAATTATAGCTAAACAAAGAAACGGTCCCGTAGGAACCGTTGACTTAATCTGGCTTGGAGCATATACAAAATTCGCAAATATGGAAAAAGAATTTTAACGTGTAAATATATTTTTTTTATCCAATCATAACGGATAACTCTCATAAACTAAACAAAGAGGGTTGTCCGTTAATTTCCGCCTCTAAGTTCTTGCCTGTTATTATATACAATATCTATTTCTTTAGCTATAAAATCCTCAGTACCCCTTGAAATTTTCAAAAATTCCTCAAGACACCCTTTAAGGCTTTGTTCCGTCTGCTCTAAAAGATTATCAGCGTACTCAACAGCGGCGATACGCATCTCTCTCGCTGTATCCTTAGCCTCTCCCGTGATTAACGCGGCCTCTTCTTTCGCCTTTTTGGTAATCTCATTATCGCTTATAAGCCTCTCGCATTTTTCCTCAGCGTCCTTAATAATACTCTGCGCCTTATTATTAGCGTCGTTAATAATTTTATCACAATTGTCGGCGATTCTCTGCGCCTGTTTTATCTCAACCGGCAGACTAAGCCTTATATCCCCAATAAGCTCAAACAGAGCGTCCCTGTCAATAGAAATCTTCTTTGAGAAAGCCTTTGTCGGCGCGCTGTCGAGCATATCCTCAAGCTCATCAAGCAAATCAAATATAGAATTCATAAAAATCCTCCTAACTCGGTTAAATCCTAAACTTATCAATAATAACACTTTGTATCTTATCGGGAACCATATCGGAAATATCTCCGCCAAACATCGCGATTTCTTTCACAACACTTGAGCTTAAATATAAAAATTGTGTGCTTGTCGGAATAAATAAAGTCTCTAAATTCTCATTAAGGCTTCTGTTCGTAAGTGCCATCTGAAACTCATACTCAAAGTCAGAAACGGCTCTTAAACCCCTGATAACAAGTTTCGCCTCCACTTTTTTGACAAAATCACTCAAAAGCCCCGAAAATGGCATAATCTCAACATTTTTCAATTCATCCGTAAGCGTTTTCAGATGCTCTACTCTCTCTTTTATTGAAAAAAGGGGAGTTTTTGAGGGATTCTCCAAAACCCCTACGACAAGCTGGTCCACAAAACTCGACGCTCGTTTAATAATATCAAGATGTCCGTTTGTTGTGGGGTCAAAACTCCCTGGATAAACAGCTTTATTCATTTGTATAATCCTCCGAAAACTATTCATTTAAAGCTTATAAAGCGCGTCCCCGACCCGCCTAAAACTTCATTAAACACGTTCTTTACTATATTCTATAAAAGTCATTTTTATCTTGTTATAATTTTTCACTCTAAAAACATTAAAAGGCTCAATCAAAATATCTGGTTCATCAGACGCCTGCTCAGCGATAATAAAACCGTTTTCGGCGAGAATATCCGCTTTTTTAACGGCGTTAATTGTTTCCTCAACAAGACCCTTACCATAAGGTGGATCCATAAAAATAATATCAAATTTTCTTTTCTCGCCGCCAAGCCTTGAAACGGCGGAAAACACATCAGATTTAATAATACGGGCTTTATCGTAAAGTCTCGCCGCCTTGAGATTTTCCGAAATAATCTCGACGCTTTCTTTTGACGAGTCTATAAAAACGGCTTGTGCCGCCCCCCTTGATAAAGCCTCAATACCAATCCCGCCTGAACCGCTGAAAATGTCAAGAAAATTAATATCATATAAGTCATTGGCGATTATATTGAATAAAGACTCCTTTATACGGTCGGCGGTCGGACGTGTATTAAGACCTTTGGGCGCTTTAAGCTTTAAGCCTCTCGCGCTTCCTGAAATAACTCTCATATAAAATTTCCCCTAAAATTACTTATTAACATTGCTTACTCAAAGAGTCAAAACTACTCGAATTTTTATATAACAAAAATTCTCGTAACCGACGGCGAAAGTATTCGCCTTTGTATTCAGAGT
>CANOGI010000017.1 GCA_947565475.1 uncultured Eubacteriaceae bacterium | reverse complement strand
GAGCGTAGTCGAAAGCCTACGCCGACTGACGATGACACAGTAAAAAGGATTTTTATCTCGCCTCCTTTCGCTCCTTTTCAAGTGATTTGACTATAATAAAAAGGAGAATACTTTCGCCGTCGGTTACGAGAATTTTTGCTATATAAAAATTCGAGTAGTCTTCAACTATAAAACAGCCGTGAAGCATCAAAAGAAGTCTTGCGGAAACAGGGTTTTCAGACACTATATTTACTTAGTGGTTCTGATGTTTTTTAACAAGTTTATCATCTCAATAGCGGATAAGGCGCAGTCGTAACCCTTATTGCCGGCTTTTGTTCCGGCTCTCTCTATAGCTTGCTCTATATTTTCCGTGGTAAGGACTCCGAAGAGTACGGGAACGTCAGTTTCAAGGGCTATATGGGCTATTCCTTTTGAAACCTCGTTGCACACATAGTCGTAATGAGTCGTCGCACCCCTGATTACCGCTCCTAAGCATATTACGGCGTCATATTTTTTTGAGAGGGCGATGTTTTTCGCTATAATAGGGATTTCAAACGCGCCGGGAACCCACGCGAGAGCTATGTCGTCGTCCGCTACTCCGTGACGTTTTAAACCGTCTACCGCTCCGGATATTAATTTTGACGTTATAAACTCATTAAATCTTGACGCCACAAGCGCTATTTTCGCTCCGTCGGCTACCATATTTCCTTCTAAAACTCTCATATTTAATTCCTCCTTGAATAGTTTAAAAATTATTTTGATTTTTTTAAGCGAAGAGGAAGTCACTTGCTTATTAAGCGGGGGGACTTCCTCTTAATTAAGTGAGAGCGCAAGCTCACGCTGAATACAAAGGTGAATATTTCCTGAAATTTTACGAAATCCGCGTGTCAAACGGAGTTTGGCGACTTGATTTCGTTTTGTATGAAAATTGTGACTTTTACGGGAATGACAAGTTATTTTCTAAAGTCAAATTTTCTTCTCAGACGAGCAAAGCACGTCTTGCGGATTTAAGTCCACGACGCTTTTTTAATTTCCAATTGTTGAAAAATTTATATTTCTTTAATATTTGGGATTTCTTAACAGTTTGAGGCGAATACGTTCGCTGTCGGTTACAGGAATTTTTGCTATACAAAAATTCCTGTAACCTTGACGTGGTAGATCAGTTGTTTCTGCTTTTTTCAGCTTTAAACCGTATTCTGACGTAATCGGCGTACCATACGCCGTTTTCAAAAAGAATTGGTTTAAGTTTATTTACGGTGTTTGAGATTATCTCATTTGCCGTAAGTGTGTCTATATTTTTAAATGGCTCTGTCACAAACATATTTATCCAGTCTTTTAGGCCGTCTTTGCCGTTTAATTTTGTTTTTCTGTCAAAAAGAGACGCGAAGACAACTTTAAAGCCGCTTTTTTCCAAAATCGGGGCGTACTCGCCTATTGTGGGAAAATAAAAAGTTCTTGGATAGACTAAATTTTTTTTGCCAAACTCTGCCTCAAGGGCGGAATGAATAGTCTCGGCGCATCCAAATCCCCCAAACTCGCACACAAGCTGTCCATTAGGCTTTAAATTGCGGTTTATATTCTCTAAAAGCGAGGATTGCTTATCTTTGTCAATCCAATGGAAGACAGCGTTAGAGAAAACGGCGTCCGCTTTTTTATCTAAATTAAAATTGAGGGCGTCCGCTTTAATGAATGTTAAGTTGGGATAAGACTTTTCAGCGGTTTTAAGCATTTCCTCCGATGAGTCTATACCAATTACGCGGCAGCGTATTTCAGAAAGTTTTTTTGTCAAAGCACCGTTTCCACAGCCTAAATCTATAACAAGGGAGTTTTCGTTTATTTTTAAAAGTTTTAAAACGTCTTCTCCATATTCATGTACAAAAGAAAAATTTTCTTTGTATTCCTCTGATTTCCATTTTATATTCATTTTTTATTCCGCCTCTTTTTATCTTTTTCGGTTGGGCAATTATAAATTAAGTAAATGATTCATTTTTTCTTTTTTTGTACGAAGATAAAATTCATCTGTTGGTTTTGGCGCCATTTCGATTGGCACTCTTTCGGTTATTTCTATTCCATAGCCTTTAAGTCCCGATATTTTTTTAGGGTTGTTAGTCATAAGTTTTACTTTTCTTACACCTAAATCGGATAAAATTTGAGCGCCTATTCCGTAATCCCTTAAATCAGGGGCGAAGCCGAGTTTGACGTTAGCCTCAACTGTGTCGAGGCCTTTATCCTGAAGCTCGTACGCCTTTAATTTGTTTATGAGGCCTATTCCTCTGCCCTCTTGTCTCATATATACCAAGACACCTCTGCCCTCTTTTGAGATTTGCCTCATAGCGGCGTCGTACTGTTCCCCGCAGTCGCATCTGGAAGAACCAAGAGCGTCGCCTGTTAAACATTCAGAGTGAACTCTGCACAAAATAGGCTCATTCTCGGAAATTTCACCTTTTACAAGGGCGACGTGGTGCTCTCCGTTTAATTTATTAACATATCCGTATATTGTGAAGTCGCCGTAACGGGTGGGCATTTTGGCTTTTGCCGCCAATTCCACGAATTTTTCCGATTTTATTCTATAAGCGATTAAGTCTTCTATTGTTATTATTTTTATTCCGTGTTTTTTTGAGAATTCCAAAAGCTCCGGAACACGCGCCATTGTTCCGTCGTCGTTCATTATTTCGCATATAGCCCCCGCCGGTTTTAAACCCGCCAGTTTAGCGAGGTCAACGGCGGCCTCAGTATGACCCGCCCGCTCTAAAACGCCTCCCTCTTTCGCGGCTAAGGGGAATATATGTCCCGGACGGCGGAAGTCGGAGCCTTTTACGCTGTCGTTTACCGCCATTGTTATTGTTTTTGAACGCTCGAAAGCGGAAATTCCCGTTGTCGTGTCTTTATAATCGATTGACACGGTGAAAGCCGTTTCGTGGTTATCGGTGTTATGTTCTACCATTTGTTCTATTTTGAGCTTGTCAAGAAGTTTTTTCTCGGCGGGCATACATATTAATCCTCTGCCGTAGGTAGCCATAAAGTTTATCGCCTCGGGGGAGGCGTATTGCGCGGCTATAATTATATCACCCTCGTTTTCCCTGTTTTCGTCGTCCGTCACGATTATTGGTCTGCCGTTTTTTATGTCGTCTATCGCTTCGGGAATTGTACTAAATCCACTCATTAAATATAACCTTCTTTCCATAAAATTTCAGCACTGTGTACCAGTAAAATATTTTTTTACTATTATTATAGTCAAACCACTTGAAAAATGAACAAGTTCAGCGGCTAAAAATAATTTTTTCCGTCGGCACAGGATTTAAGCTATGCTCTCCCTCCGCCTTCAAAAAATAATTTTTATCTCGCCTCCTTTTGCCTATTTTCAAGTGGTTTGACTATAAAGTTTATTAATTATATTTACAAAAATCCGTTTTCCGATAAAAAACTCATATTTATTTTTGTATCGGGGGATTTTGGCTGTTCTTTAAAAAATAATAATTTTTCTACATATTTTCCTATTATGTCGCACTCAATATTTATTTTAGCGCCTATATTTTTGTCAAGAAGCGTTGTTTCAGCTCCCGTATGGGGAATTATTGAGACTGAGAAATTATTTTCGGAAACTTTAGCTACGGTGAGGCTTATTCCGTCAAGAGCCACCGAGCCTTTATTTACTATATATTTTAAAATGTCGGGGGAGCATTCTATTGTTACCCATACCGCTGTATCATCTTTTTTATAATTTATAAGGGTTCCCACGCCGTCTACGTGTCCTGACACTATATGCCCCCCGAAACGTTCGCCGACCCTTACGGCTCTCTCCAAATTAACCAAGTCGCCGGGTTTTAAGTTCTTTAAATTGCTCCGACGAAGGGTTTCTCCCATTATGTCGGCGTCAAAGTATGTATCGGATATTTTAACGACGGTTAGGCATACACCATTTACCGCTATGCTCTCCCCTAATTTTGTGCCGTCTGTCACTGTGTTAGCCTCTACTGTAATTATTGAGGAAGCCGTGTTGTTTTTTATATTTTTTACTTTCCCTATTTCCTCGATTATTCCCGTAAACATTAATTTACCTCCTCTATAGCGGGCAGGACGCCGTATTCTATTAGAACATCCTCGCCCATAGGCTGTACTTTTTCAGTTCTGAGTGTAAAGTTTTTATCAGCGGAGAAAAAACCGTCTCCTCCTACGGGGGTTTTCACAGAGACCCCACCGAAAATTTTCGGCGCTATATACGCTTGTATTTTGTTTACTATGCCGTTTTTTAGAGCGGAATAATTAAGGGTTTCTCCGCCTTCTAAAAGTACGCTGTCTATTCCCCTTTTTCCTAAAAAGGTCATAAGGGTTTTTAAGTCGGTTTTTAAAGAGTCGGTTTCTATTACGCTAAGCCCTAAATTTTCAAGGGCTGTTTTTTTGTTTTTATCATAATTTTTTCCCGAGGCTATTATTGTGGGCACGGTTTTCGCCGTTTTTATGATATTGCTCTCAAAAGGAATCGTTAAATGAGAATCGCATATTATTCTTATGGGATTTAAACCGTTCTCAATACGGCATGTAAGCAGAGGGTCGTCAGAGAGAACTGTTCCTATGCCGACCATTATTCCGCTTACAATGTTTCTTGTCCTATGGACGTTTGTGAGAGAGTCTTTTCCGGTTATCCGCTTTGGCTTCCCGTCCGCTCCTGTTATTTTTCCGTCCGCTGTCATAGCGTATTTCATAATCACAAAAGGTGTCTTATATTTAATATAGTGAAAAAATATCTCGTTAAGCTTTCTGCACTCTTTCTCTAAAACTCCCGTTATTACTTCTATTCTGTTTTCTTTAAGTATTTTTATTCCTTTATTCTCGACCAAAGGATTATCGTCCGTACAGCCGATGACTACTTTTTTTATCCCGCTTTTTATTATTATATCTGTGCAGGGGGGGGTTTTCCCGTGATGACAGCAGGGCTCTAAAGTTACGTACATTTCAGCGTCTGTCATATCCTCCTTACAGTTTAAAATAGCGTTTCTCTCGGCGTGAAACTCGCCGTATTTCTCGTGATATCCTGTGCTTATTATTCTGCCGTCTTTTACTATGACCGTTCCTACCATTGGATTTGGATTTACTTTGCCTTCTCCCTTTTTAGCGAGCTCAAGAGCCATTTTCATATATTCTTCCATTTTATCCGCCTCCTTTCATTTTTTGTCTATGACATGGGTGAAAATTAAAATACATTCAAAAAGCCACAAAAAATAAAAAAAACTTAAAGTTCGCTTATTTTATTTTTTGTAATTTTTTGTATGTCTACAATTACGCTGATTTTATCGATTAATACATGGTGTATAAAATAAAAGCCCCCAAAAATTATTATTTTGGGGGCTTTAAATAAACCGGCTTTATTGTATAATCATCGGCTTTATCTTCTTTCATCCGGACTGTACCGTCGGTTTTGGAATCTCACCAAATCAACCAAAAGGTTCGCAGGCTTTACTGCCGGTAGGGAATTTCACCCTGCCCCGAAGATAATAAAATTGTGAAAACACTGATTTTAAACAACAGAGGAAGTCTCCCACTTAGTACAAAGGAGAATACTTTCGCCGTTGGTTACAAGAACTTTTATTATATAAAAATTCGAGTAGTCTTGAAACTTGGACACTTACTCATATTTTTATGAAATAAAAATGAGTGGACTTTGACTTATTTATTAATTTTGCTTAGCTAAGTACTCATTTATTTCAGTAACGAGAGAATCAGCGTCGAGACCGTGAACGAAGCTTGCCTCCTCAAGAGTTTCTCCCTGCGCGGACGGACACCCTATACAGTGCATTCCGGCGTTCATCAGGATAGGGATTATACCTTTGTCTATATTTATCATATCGGCGATTATCATGTCTTTTGAGATTTGTGCCATTTTATGGTTCCTCCTTAGTTTTATCAAATATTTAAAATTTCGGCGAAGCCGTTATTTTTTATTTTAACCGACGAAAGAAGTCGCCCGCTTATTAAGCGGAGGTACCTACTTTTGTATTAAAGGGAGTGTAAGCTAGGTTACAAGGGCGAGCGGCAAAACGAAGTTTTGCGACCAGCCTCCCACTAAATACAAATGAGAATGCTTTCGCCGTCGGTTACGAAAATTTTTGTTATCCAAAAATTCTCGTAATCTTGGTTATGTTTATTTTTAATATATAACTTAATTTTAATAATGTCAATATTTTTCGCCATTTTTGTTTTAACCGACAGAGGGAGGCCCATGCTTATTAAGCGGGGGAACTTACTCTTGTATTAAGGGGGATTGCAAGGGCGAGCGGCAAAACGAAATTTTGCGACCAGCCTCCCACTGAATACAAAGGCGAATACTTTCGCTGTCGGTTACGAGAATTTTTATTATACAAAAATTCGAGTAGTCTTGATGCGGTATTTTTACATATCACCTATCCACGCTATTGACGGGTAATATTTAAAAAGCGCCTTTCCTAAAATTTTCTCTTTTTTTACAAATGTGTTTTCCCAGAAACGAGAGTCCCTTGAGTTATTTCGGTTATCCCCTAGCATAAAATAGCAATTTTCTGGGACAATATAAGTTAACTCCTCATTTATTGAGTTATCGTCTCTCAAAATCATGGATTCTTTTATAAAAGCATCATCCAACGGTGTGTCGCTGTCGTTTATATAAACTTTTGTGTCTCCGTTCTCATCATGCTTTATGGTGACTTTCTCACCGGGAAGCCCGATTATTCTTTTTATAAAGAGTTTTTCCTCATCATCGGGATATTTAAAAACGACTATATCGTAGCGCTCAGGGTCCTCAAAAAGATAGGAAAGCCTAAACGCCACAAGTCTATCACCCGCCTCTATGGTATTTTCCATAGACTCTGTAGGCACCTCAGCGTTTACTATTACGAAAGTCGTTATTATATAAGCGAGCAGAATCGCCCCGACTATAGTGGCTGTCCAGCTTACTATTTCATGAAGCATAGATTTTTTTTTCGGCTCGGGTGTTTCTGTATCTATATCGGGAGAGATATTTAGAGTATCGTTTTGCGCGTCATTATTTACCGTGTTTTCTTTTTCGTTGTCAGACATCGTTTTTACCTCGTTTCTGTTTTTTTGCGAATATTGAACTGTCAGGGTTAAAATCAGGGAAGTTTACAAAATTTTAACCTTTCGCAATATCCCACAAATACAGTATACCATAATTGTTAAGAAAATAATATAAAAATTTAATTTTTTTTAAAAATTTTTTATACAAACTTTTCCTAATGTATGATATACTGTAAAACAAACAGCGGTCTTCTTTCAGGACTACGCGATTACGGCGTTTCGATAAGGGACAAAGAATTATTTGACCAGACGGAGGAAGACACCAGCTTATTAAGCGGGGGAACTTAATACAAAGGAGAATACTTTCGCCGTTGGTTACGAGAATTTTTGTTATATAAAAATTCGAGTAGTCTTTAGTAGTACGCTCGAGAGAGTGTAGTCAAGCCGGCAGACGGCAATAAAGCTAAAAGGATTTTAAGCGACGAACTTGTTTGTTTTTAAGTTTGTTGACTATAATATAAGTACAGGCAGGGAGGATTTTTTTATGTCTTTTGACAGACAGTCTAAAATAAGAAATTTCAGTATAATAGCTCATATAGACCACGGCAAGTCTACATTGGCGGACAGGCTTATTCAAAAATCAGGGCTTTTGACGCAGAGAGAAATGCAGGAGCAGGTTCTTGACAACATGGAGCTTGAAAGAGAAAGGGGAATCACTATTAAGGCCCAGGCGGTAAGGCTTATTTACAAGGCGGACGACGGCGAGGAGTATACCCTTAATTTAATTGACACGCCTGGTCACGTAGACTTTAATTATGAGGTGTCGAGGAGTCTCGCCGCCTGTGACGGGGCGGTTTTGGTGGTAGACGCCGCTCAAGGGGTGGAGGCGCAGACTCTCGCTAACGTTTATCTCGCCCTTGATAATGATTTGGAGGTTATACCCGTTATAAACAAAATTGATTTGCCCAGCGCCGACACGGAAAGGGTTAAACAGGAGATAGAGGACATAATAGGTCTTGACGCCGAAGGCGCTCCTCTTATATCGGCGAAAGCGGATATTAACATAAAAGACGTTTTTGATAAAATAATATCGGATATTCCCGCGCCTAAAGGAGACTATAGCGCTCCTTTAAAAGCTTTGATTTTTGACAGTTTTTACGACGCTTATAAAGGCGTTATCGTGTTTATGAGAGTTTTTGACGGCTCAGTGAGAAAAGGAACGAAAATAAGGTTTATGGCGACAGAAAAAGAATTTGAGGTTACGGAGGTCGGCGTGTTTGGCCCTGGAAGATTTATTCCCGCCGACAGTCTCGGAGCCGGAGAAGTGGGATATCTTACCGCCAGCATTAAGAATGTCGCCGACACGAGAATAGGCGACACTGTTACTGAAGCGTCAAGACCTACTAAAGAGGCTTTGCCGGGATATAAAAAGGTAAATCCTATGGTATACTGCGGTATTTTTCCAGCTGATGGCTCAAAATATCAGGATTTAAGAGACGCCCTTGACAAGCTTAGCTTAAACGACGCCTCTTTACAGTTTGAGCCGGAAACGTCAGTGGCTTTGGGCTTTGGTTTTAGATGCGGCTTTCTTGGGCTTTTACATCTTGAGATTATTCAGGAAAGACTTGAGAGGGAATATAATCTCGACCTTGTAACGACGGCTCCGAGTGTTATTTATAAAATATATCTTACGAACGGAGATATAATTGAACTTTCAAATCCCAGCGATATGCCAGACGTCACGTCTATTGAGAAAATGGAGGAACCTATTGTTAAGGCGGAAATTATTTTGCCAAGCGACTATATAGGAACCGTTATGGAGCTTTGTCAGCAGAGAAGAGGGGAATATGTGGGAATGGAATATCTTGAGGAGACGAGGGCCGTCCTCACTTATAACCTGCCTCTTAACGAGATTATTTATGATTTCTTTGACGTTTTAAAGTCACGCACGAGAGGATATGCCTCTTTTGATTACGAACTTACGGGATATGAGGAGTCAAAGCTTGTTAAGTTGGATATGATGGTAAACAGGGAGGTTGTTGACGCTCTCTCCTTTATCGTTCATGAGTCGTCCGCGGTTGAGAGAGGCAGAAAAATAGCGGAGAAGCTTAAAGCGGAAATTCCGAGGCATCTTTTTGAGATTCCTATACAGGCTGCCATAGGAAACAAGATTATAGCGAGAGAAACGGTGAGCGCTATGAGAAAAGACGTTTTAGCGAAATGTTACGGCGGTGACATTACGAGAAAGAGAAAACTCCTTGAGAAACAAAAAGAGGGTAAAAAACGTATGCGCCAGATTGGCAGTGTTGAGGTTCCGCAGAGCGCTTTTATGAGTGTATTGAAGCTTGACGACGAGTAAGGAAGAGGGGATTATATGAAAAAGATTTTAGCCGGATTGATTTTATTAAATTTTGTTTTGCCGACTGTAGACACGTACGCGGGGGACGGAGAAGCATATGTAAGGGAGACAAATATTGATAATTTAAGAATTATGCCTTCCGAGGACGCTTATGACGACAAAGGTTATATTAAATATGGCGACGGAGGCGAAGAGTCGATTGAACGGGGTTATACTGCCCTGTTTATTAACGGTTCTATTGTAAAAGACTTTAAGATTGTTATGGAAAATGGAAAAATAACATTTCCACTAAGACTTATTTCGGAAGCTCTCGGGGCGGAGGTCAAATGGATTCCGAACACAAGAGAAACCGAGATTTCAGACGGGGAAAACACAATAAAAGTCGGGGAGGGAAATGTAAAAGTATTATCGGGGAAAAATGAGTTGATTCTTGACATTCCGCCGAAAATAATTGACGGTTTAATATATGTGCCGGAAAAATTTATAACGGAGGCGTTAGGCGCCGAGATTGTTTATTCTATAAACGAGGAGTCAAAAGAAAAAGACATTATAAGAAGGCTGCCTCGTATTATGATAAGCCGTTATGATGAGGATGTTAAACCAATCTCAAGGGAAAAAGCCGTTGATATTGTGAGAGAGAAACTTATAACGGCGTATGAGAACAGGTATGGAGAGTATATTCCAATAAATGCTGGAAATGCATGGGAAAGAGACGGGGACGACATTAGAGAGGCTATTTTAAATCTGAGGGTGTCGGCGGAAGACGACAGATATTATGTAATTCCCGTTGTGTTTGATTTTTGGGTTGACAAGTATACGGGGGCCGTATATGTGTATTACAACGGGCTGGAAATGAATATTTATCTCTTTGACCCAAATGAGCCCGGCGCTTTGGCTTTCGCTGGCTGATATTTTGGTGAGGGCTTTAATTTGGAGGTTATAAAATATGTCGGGGTTAAAAAAAGAGATAAGTATATATATTCATATCCCTTTTTGCGTGAGAAAGTGTCTGTACTGCGATTTTAACTCTTTCGCGGGAAAGGAAGAGTATTTTGAGGCGTATAAAAACGCTCTTGTTTCCGAGATAAACGCTTTTGATAAAGCGGAAGGGTATATTGTTAAAACAATATTTTTAGGCGGTGGGACGCCATCGGTTATGCCAAGTAAGTTTACAGGAGAGATTTTAAAGGCTGTTTTAGGCAAATTCAAAACTGACCCAAACGCCGAACTCTCAATGGAGGTAAATCCTAAAACCGTTGATTTTGACAAGCTTAAAGAATATAGAGACTATGGGGTAAACAGATTAAGCGTGGGCGTTCAGTCTTTTTCTGAAAGACTGCTTAAAATTCTTGGAAGAATACACGACAGGAGAGATTTTTTTGAGTGTTTTGAGCTTATACAGAGGGCTGGTTTTAAAAACGTGAATTTTGACCTTATGTTCGCTCTTCCGAGTCAAAGTATAGATGAGTGGGAGGAAACTGTTAAAACGGCGGTGAGCCTTAGACCGTCTCATTTATCTGTTTACAGCCTCATTATTGAGGAGGGAACGCCTTTTTTTAATATGTTTGAAAAAGGTGAGCTTATGGAAGTTTCCGACGAGGACGACAGGGAAATGTATTACAGGGCTAAAGAAATTTTAAGAGAAAACGGTTTTTTTCAGTATGAGATTTCCAATTTCTCTAAAAAGGGTTTTGAGTGTCGGCATAATATAGTTTATTGGAAAAGAAAAGAGTATATAGGTTTTGGCCTTGGGGCGTGTTCTTTTCTTGACAATGAGAGAAGCCGCAATAATCTAAGTCTTTCGGACTACATAGGAGGTAATTGGTTTGGTGAGCGGGACGAGTTTACTGAGAGAGACGCTTTCGCTGAGTTTATGTTTTTAGGGCTGAGAATGACGGAAGGGATTTTAAGAAAAGATTTTTATGATTATTTCGGTGTTGATATGGAGGCTCTTTTCGGAAAAGAGATAAAGAAACTCTCAGAGCGGGGGCTTTTGTTGGACGACGGGGAGAGAATCAGTCTAACGGAAAGGGGAATCGACCTTTCTAACGTGGTTTTCAGAGAGTTTTTATAATTTAGCGGACTTGTTTTTAAGTTTATTGATTTTATTAGACTTCTTTTGCTCCTTTTCAAGTGATTTGACTATAATTCAAAAAAGTAAGAAAAAATTTTTTGTTCAATAGACTTCTTACGAAACTTCACGTTTATAGAAGTAACGTCTGAAAAAAATATTTAATTTAATGCTTCTTTACGCTTTCGGCATTTAAAAAAGCAAAATGCCTTTCGCTAAACCATTAAATAAAATATTTTTTTATTGAATAGTCATAATTTTATAGTTTCGAAAGAAGTCTACTATTTCTTAGAGATTTTGGCGTTTAAAATTCAAAATGCCTTTCGCTAAAATTTTGAATAAAAACCTTTTTCTATTATGAAATTGCCGCATAAGCACAGTTTTGAAAGAAGTCTATTGTAAACAAGCCGGTGTTTTTTTGATTTTTGGAAAGGAATGCTTATTTTATGGGTTTAAAAAATATATTAAAAAATTTGACGCTGAGCTTTGAGGAAAAGTGGAAAGAAATATTTAACAAGCATAAGTCTGTTTTAATTTGGACAGGCATTTTTACTTTTATCACGCATATTTACTTTTTTATCAGAAGACTGATAAATGAGGATATGCTCGGTTATTTGCACACTGGTCCCGCGAGACCATATTTGGGAAGATATTTTTACGGGGATATGGAAGTTTCTTTGATACCTATTGTTATTTTCTTAATTGTTTTTATTGAGCTTGCTATAACCGTAATATTTATTTTAGAACTTTTTGATATTAAAGATAAGATTTATAGTATTATTATTGGCGCTCTTGTTGTTACGTTTCCGTCCTGGAGCTGTTCTTTTATGTACGCTTTTATGTGGGATACATATTCTCTATCGCTATTAACGGCGGTCTTGGCTATTTACCTCGCTGATAAATGGAAATACGGATTTTTAGCGGGAGGATTTTTTATAGCGTGCAGTTTGTCTTTATATCAGTCTTATATAGCGGTATCGATGACTTTGGCGCTGATAATTTTATTATATGAGGTTTGCCATAAGGAATTAAAAGAAGTCGGGATAAAAGCCATTAAACTTTTTATCTGCGGGATACTGGGACTTATTTTATATAAAGCCGGTATGTGGGTGTTTAATATACAGTTAAGCGATTATAAGGGAATAGCCTCGATGGGCGCTGTTCCTATTGACAAAATTCCGGAGCTTATTGGAAGAACGTATAAAAGTTTTATATTGTTTTTTACGGGAGGTAATTTCGGCGTTGAGGGTTCCTCTTTCAGTGTAATGAGGTTTTTTAATATTCCTATGTTCATTGCTGTTGTTTATATAGCGTATATAATTTTTACGCTGCGCTTGTTAAAATTGAATATGTCAAAAAAACTTAAAGCCGTGAATAAAATATTTGCCGCTGTTATTATAGCGCTTTTACCACTGACTGTGAATTTAGTGGATTTTATAGGAGTGGACACAGAGGCTAATACTTTGAATACATACGCTTTCGTGGTTATATTTATACTGCCATTTGTATTATTATCTAAATACCAAATGAACACAAGGGGGGGGGGTACTTTAAACGTAATCTTCTTTACAAAGCGGATTTTGATTGTTTTAAGCTTTATAATAATTTTTCATAATTTTTGGCTTAATAACGCCTATTATCTGAAAGCGGATTATGTTATGGAAAATACTAAAAGTTTTGTCACAAGGCTGATTTCAAGATTTGAACAGCTTGACGGATTTAACAAAGACACGAAGTTTACTATTATATACGATAATTTGGATTTCAAGGAAAATCCGATTGGAAAGAAAAATAATGTATTTCCTATTGGCGGCAGCTATATGACATTTCCAAATCTTTATGAGCCGGGTTTCACGTATAGGGTCGTTGGGTTTAAGGGAAAGGATAACGCCGCTTTTGCTATGGAAAAGCTTATGAGGAATCTTGCCGGGGCTGAATTTAAGGCGGCGTCAAAAGAGGAGATGGAGGAAATAAAAAAGACCGACGAATATAAAAGTATGGAGGCTTATCCGGCTAAGACAAGCGTTAAGATGATTAACGGGATAGCCGTTGTGAATTTTATTGAGAGAGGAAAATAGTTTTATGAGTTTTAGAAAATCAATCGAGGGTTTTGAAAAGGGAATAAAAGAGATTTTTATAAAGCGTAAAGCCGTATTAATTTGGACATTTTTAATTATGGCTTTAACGCATATTTATTTTTTTGTGGGACGGTTTATAAACGAGGATATGCACGGGTATTTGTCCAAAGCCCCCGCGGAACTCGGACACGGGAGATATTTTTATGGGCATTCGGAATTTACGTTTCTGCCTGTTGTTATATTTGTTATAGTGTTTATAGAACTTGCCCTTACTATTCTACTTTTACTTAAACTGTTTCATATAGAGCGAAAAATTTATGAAATTATTATAGCGGCGTTGGTTGTTACGTTTCCTTCATGGAGTTACTCGTTTGTTTACGCTTTTTTGTGGGATACATATTCTCTATCATTATTAACGGCGGTTTTAGCTGTTTTTATTGCTGATAAATATAAATACGGCTTTCTGCCAGGGGGATTTTTTATCGCCTGTAGTTTGTCACTGTACCAGTCTTACATCGCTGTTTCTATTAGTCTGGCGATAATGATATTGATAATTGAGCTTACAAAAAAAGATATTAAAGAAGTTATTAAAAAAGCTTTGAGGCTTATGGCTCTTGGAATATTCGGGGCTGTTGTTTATAAAATCGGTATATGGGCATTTAATATTGAGCTGGGAACGTATAAGGGAGCGGACACGATGGGGCAGATTCCTATTGATATGATACCCGCTCTTATTAAAAGGACTTATACAGGATTTATACAATTTTTTACGGGAGATAATTTAGGAGTAAAAGGAATCAGATTTTTTTACGTTCCTCTTTTTATAACTATAGCTTATATAGGCTGTATGGTTTTTTCTGTGGTTATGATTATTCTTAATTCAGGCAAAAAGGTTAAAATTGTGAATAAAATTTTTATTGCCGCTCTTTTGCTTTTATTGCCTTTAGCTGTAAATTTCATTGATTTTATAGGAGTTGAGACAAGCGCGAGCACTTTAAATACTTACGCTTTCGTACTTATATTTATACTGCCTGTTGTATTATTATCTGAATACCAAATGAACACAAGGGGGGGGGTACTTTAAATGTAATCTTCTTCGCCAAAAGAATTTTGGCGGTTTTAAGTTTTGTTATAATCGGGTATAATTTTTGGCTTAACAACGCTTATTATCAAAAAGCCGACTATATTACGGAAGCCACTAAAAGTTTTGAGTCAAGGCTTTTGGGCAGGTTTGAACAGCTTGATGGATTTACCATTAACACAAAATTTACTATTATAGCCGACAATAATTATCTTTTCGGAAAAAACGTGAGGGAGCATTGGAGTAAGTTTCCATATATAGCGAACGACCAAGGAAACTATGGTTTTTATATTACGGGTCTAAGAGATTTAAACAAGTCAAGCTATAAAACAAGGAACCTTATGAAAAATCTTTTGGGCGTTGAGCTTAACACGGCTTCATCAGAGGAAGTTGAGGAGATTATGAAAACCGACGAGTATAAGAGCATGGGTGTTTATCCCGCAAAAACAAGCGTTAAGATGATTAATGGGATAGCTGTTGTGAATTTCAGGGAAAACAAATCAGAGGATTAGAGTAAAATAACGTGAGTCCGATGAAAAATAACAGCAAAACATAGTTTTGCTCAGAAGTTTTTGCCAAACTTTTTTCAATAGGCGCCGCAAAGAAGTGCGGGCGGCGTAAGCCGACTTGTGGCAGAACCTCAAGGTTTTTATTCT
>CANOGI010000016.1 GCA_947565475.1 uncultured Eubacteriaceae bacterium | reverse complement strand
GTTTGAGAAAGAAACGCTTTTGGCTCCGTAAATTTCCTTGCATATAATCTCAATCTTTTCTTTTATTGAGAGATTCTCGTCATAAAGACATTTAAAATCGCTCTTTTTTCTTCCGAGAACTTCCAAGACTTTTTCGGCGAGAGCTTTTCCGCCCTCTCCGCCTTTCGCCCAAACCTCTGATAAAGCAAAATCCGCTCCCATAGCCTCGCATTTATCTTTAACAAGTTTTATTTCCTTTTCCGTATCCGTAACAAATGAGTTTAACGTGACAATAACAGGAACGTTATATTTTTGTAAATTCTCAATGTGTTTCTCAAGATTGACAAAACCTTTCTCAACCGCGTCCAAATTTTCCTCGCCCAAATCAGACTTTGAAACGCCTCCGTTAAATTTAAGGGCTCTTATGGTAGCTACCAAAACAACGGCGTTTGGTTTAATCCCCGCTTTTCTGCATTTAATGTCAAAAAACTTCTCAGCGCCCAAATCGGCCCCGAATCCCGCCTCCGTAATAGCCACGTCAGAAAGCCTCATAGCTAATTTCGTCGCCCTTACACTGTTGCAGCCGTGAGCGATATTGGCGAAAGGTCCCCCGTGAATAATAGCGGGAGTATGTTCTAAAGTCTGTACAAGGTTTGGTTTAATAGCGTCCTTTAAAAGAGCCGTCATAGCTCCGTCCGCTTTTAAATCCTTAGCGGTTACAGGCTCTCCTTTTCTGTTATAAGCGACAATTATTTTCCCAAGACGCTCTTTAAGGTCTTTAATATTCTCCGCCAGACACACGATAGCCATAATCTCTGAAGCCACAGTAATTTGAAAACTGTCCTCTCGTGGAACGCCGTTCATTTTTCCGCCCATACCAACAACAATATTTCTCAAAGCCCTGTCGTTCATATCAAGGGCTCGTTTCCAGACAACGTTTCTCTGGTCTATGTCAAGTTGGTTTCCCTGCTGTAAGTGATTGTCAATCATAGCGCTTAAAAGATTATTAGCGGTAGTCATGGCGTGGAGGTCTCCCGTAAAATGCAGGTTTATATCTTCCATAGGAATAACCTGAGAATATCCTCCTCCCGCCGCTCCGCCTTTTATACCCATACACGGGCCTAAGGACGGCTCTCTCAAAGCGACGGCGGATTTAACGCCAAGTTTGTTAAGCCCTTGGGAAAGACCGATTGTAGTGGTGGTTTTTCCCTCTCCGGCAGGGGTTGGATTTATGGCTGTCACCAAAACAAGCTTGCCGTCTTTGGCGTCTTTCAAATCCTCATAAATATCGTCGGAAATTTTCGCCTTGTATTTTCCGTAAAACTCAAGATATTCTGTATTTATACCAAAATCCTCCGCTATTTTCGCTATAGGAAACATTTCCGCTTCCTGAGCTATTTCAATGTCGCTTTTCATTATAAAAGTCCTCCTTTAAATATAGTCCCTTCTTCTTTCCATATAGTCCTCATACTCATATCTGTCCATAAGAACGGCTCTCGGTTTGCTCGTTCCCGTTTCGGGCCCTACAATTCCTCTTTCCTCAAGCTCCTCAATAATTCTCGCCGCCCTGTTATATCCTATTTTAAACCTACGCTGTAGCATAGAGCCGGACGCGCTTCCTTTTTTAACAATAAAAGCTATAGCCTCGTCTATAAGCTCGTCCCCCTCATCTGAATCATCTACAGAGCTTCCTTTCTCTCCTGACGAGGTTGTACTTGTTATTTTCTCAATAAGGCTTTCGTCATATACAACGGGATTTCGCTCTTTAATAAAACTCACAATTCTCTCGACTTCTTTATCGGAAATAAATGCCCCCTGTATACGCAAAGGCTTATCCGAGTCAATGGAAACCGATTTAAAGAGCATATCGCCCATACCTAAAAGCTTGTCGGCTCCTCCCATATCCAAAATAGTTCGGGAATCCGTTGCCGATGATACGGCGAAAGCTATTCTCGATGGAATATTGGCCTTTATAAGTCCCGTGATAACGTCTACGGAAGGTCTTTGAGTCGCTATAATCAAATGAATTCCCGCCGCTCTCGCGAGCTGAGCCAAACGGCATATAGCCGCCTCAACATCTTTCGACGCCACCATCATAAGGTCGGCGAGCTCGTCTATTATAATAATAATCTGCGGAACTTTATCAATTCCGTTTTCCTCACAATAACTATTATATCCTTTAAGGTTTCTTGAACCGGTTTTAGCGAAAAGGTCGTATCTCGCCATCATTTCCGATACAGCCCAGTTAAGGGCCCCGGCCGCTTTCTGAGGGTCTGTCACAACAGGAATCAAAAGATGAGGTATACCATTGTATACACTAAGCTCAACCACTTTCGGGTCAACCATGATAAGTTTTACGTCGTCAGGAGATGACTTGTATAAAATACTCGTTATAAGAGTGTTTATACAAACGCTTTTTCCTGAACCCGTACGTCCAGCGATAAGCATATGAGGCATTTTCGCTATATCCGCCACAATAACGTTTCCCGTAATGTCTTTTCCCAGTCCGAAAGCTAATTTCGATTTAAAGTCCTGAAAGTTTCTGTCCCGTATAACCTCGCTTAAATAAACGCTTGTAACCTCTTTGTTGGGGATTTCTATACCCACGGCAGCTTTTCCCGGTATGGGCGCCTCTATACGTATGCTTTTGGCGGCGAGGCTCATGGCAAGGTTGTCGGCAAGTCCCAGTATTTTGCTTACCTTTATACCCTCTCCCGGGGAAAGCTCATAACGGGTAACTGTGGGCCCCTTGCTTATCTCATTTACTTTTGCGTCCACATTAAAGCTTTTAAGGGTCTTAACTAAAATTCTGGAATTCTCGAGAATTTCTTCCCTTGAGCTTTGACTTTGAACAACGGGATTTTTATCAAGAAAAGACACCGGCGGAAAAACATATTCTTTTTTCGGTATATCATCCTGCGCTAAGTTTTTTTCCATAAGTACTTGTTTTCCCGCCTGTAATATTTTAGGCTCCTCATCGTCACGCCGGCTTTCAGGCGGTTTTTTCAAATCAATAAAAATGGGTTTGGAAAAAATCTCTCCACGCTCTCTTTTCTTAGGATAATCCCCGGCGGAAACCTCTTCTATTTCTCTTTCCCCCGCTCTTTTTGAAATTTCATAATCGCCGTCTGTCTTGCTATAAAAGTCGCCCTCTATTTTTCCCCCGCTGTTTTCGGTTATATTGTTTTTATTTATTTTGTTTTTATTTATTTTGTTTTCATTTATGTTATTTTTATTTATGTTATTATAATTTTCTTTATCAAAATCATCTCTGTATATACTCTTGTCAATTTTAACGGAAATACCGATATCTCCGCCGAAATACTCGGACATAGCCTTTTTAACGTTTTCGTCCTCCTCATACTCGTCAGAAATAACTCCTTTTAATTCCACCTCGAAAAAATCATCAGAAAAATCTTCCTCACTATCGTCTTTTTTACCTTCTGCCACATAATCAACGTCTTTATCGCTTATATCAAAATTATCACTATCGAAAACGTTTTCCTCTTCCACATCGTTTTCAAAGCGGTCTGTATCATTCCCATCTAATATTGATTCGTTAATATCCCCGCTGTAATTCTCATTTTCAGCGTACTCATTGTCATCTTTGCCGTTTTCTTCTATATCATAACTTTTGACGTCAAAAATATAAGGAGTCGTTTTCTCGTCTTTATACCGTTCTTTAAAGTTCTCAATAATTTTTTCCTGAAGCTCTAAAGATTTAAGATACTCCGCCTGATAATCGACGGAGTTCATTCCGTTTATAATTAAATTATCCTCAAACATCTCATTATCAGAAATATTCTCAAAGGAATTATCAAAAGAATTGTTATAATCCGAGGCTCTATCAATCTCCCCGCCGGTTTGCCCGCCGTATCCGTCGTTCTCCTTTTTTGAGAGAAAAGAGGGAACAGAATTCCTTTTTTTGTTTATCTCATCAGTAAAGAGAGAAATTCTGACTTTATCTTGCCCGCTTTTTTTTTCAGGAATATTTACGCTTATAATCCTGCCGTTTTTCCTGACCGCTCTTTTCCCTAAGTATCGCTTTTCGCTGTATAAATCGTTTCTATTTTTTTGACCTGACCAATTTTTTTTTATTTTACGATTTTTTTTTTCGTCAAAACCGTCGTCAAAATCTCTTTTTCCCGGTCTCTCCGAATAATCCTCCTCATAATCGTCGTCCTCAAAAAACTTATCTTTCTCAAAAAGACATTGTATTTTTAAATAAACTCCTCTCGCGAAATCCATAAATGATTTTCCCGTAATTAAAACCGCGAGTATAATGGCGAGCACGGCAAAAATAACACACGTTCCCACTTCTCCGAAAATCCCCCGCATAAGGTCCCCGACAACAGAGCCGATAAAACCGCCTCCCCAGGCGGAACCCTCTTTAAAACACTGGACAGCGGTTTTGGCGCCGTTTCCGCCTATAATATGCGTAAAACTTATTAAAATCAAAAACAAAACCACAGCCATAATAAATTTTGAGAGTTTTATTTTTTTTGTCTCCGAAAAAAAAGCGGAAGAACAGAAACCTATTATTCCAAAGGGAAGTATATAAGCTCCTATACCGAAAGAGCCTTTTAAAATCCAGCATACAACGCCTCCCAAAAAGCCTATGGCGTTTTCAGAAAAATTAGTGTTTACTTTTCCGTTGCCTGAGAAAACACTTATAATAACCAAAATGCATACGCCTATAGTTTTTATACTTATTATCTCAGTTTTTAGACCTCCTCTTTTGTTATCGGCGCTTTTTTGATTTTTAACCTTTTTTGCTGCCATTTTTTCACCTTTTCCTTAATTTTAGTTACAGCGGTATTCACGGATACGGCACAGTGAACCAACGTAACTGATTTTTGAAAAACGCCTGTGGATATTGCTGTAGCCGTCAAACTTATTTATTTTCACGGCGATTTTAAAATAAACTGATAAAAGAACCGCCGTAAGTTCATCGGCTGTAAGGCATAAAGCCCTAAACTCTTAAAAATCTCGAACATACTTATTATATCACATTATGAAAATATTTCAATAAATAAAATATATGTTCACAGGGCTGTATAATGGATTTTTCAAAGACAAAATCCCCCATAATATCAAACTTTCCTATGATCTGTCTTAAAATCCCGTAACTATCGTTAAAATTTAATAAGCTTTTAATTACAGATTTTCTCGTAAACCACATAATTATGACAATTTCATAATAAAAAAATATTTTATTTATATTTAATGAATTTTTTGATTTTCAAATTTATTGTCCGCGGCCGCGCCATACATTTTCTATACCGCTCAAACTCATTAAAAGACATTTTGTCTTTCAAACACTGAATTGAGAAAAACTCTAAACCTACGTATATTATAGTCAAGCTATTTTAACTGAGTTTCTTCTCCATACTCTCGTCTTATACAATACCCATAAAATAAGGGCGGAAATAGCGTTACTTACCACAACGGAATACCATATACACTCAACGTCCATTCCAAGCCATTCCCTGCCTACGTAAATCGTGGCGAAACGGAATACCCAGAGCCTCGCCGCGTCAATAAACATAAGTATAAGAGTATGCCCCGAACCCTGAAAAAGACCTTTTGTCGTATCATGAATACCGTTTGTGAAACAGCAGAAAGCCATTATTGAGAGAAATTCCGCCGCCCATGTGATAACCTGCTTATCGCTTGAGAAAATTCTCACGATAGTCGTTGAGACAGGCGAAGACGAGAGAATCATTCCCCCGCAGAATAAAAATATAACAATCATCTTTCTCGCCGTCTTATAAGCGTTTTCGGCTCTTTTTATATTTCCCGCCCCCAGATTCTGCCCGACTATCGTGGCGACCGCCGAACCGGCGGCGTTTGACGGCATAGATATAATGCCGTTTATCCTGTTGCCTATTCCATAAGCGGCTACGGCCAAATCGCCGTATTCCAAAACGTTTTTGCTCATAAGGAGAAAACCGAATTGCATCGTACTCCCTCCAATGGCTGTTGGAAGCCCGATTTTAACAATGGTTTTAAGCTTTTTTTTGTCAAATTTAAAACCTTTAAAAGATATTCTGAAAGGGTTTTCCTTATTTCTCAAATATATGTAAGCGATAACAGCGCACGGTATTTTTGCTATTAAAGTAGCGACAGCCGCTCCCGCTATTCCCCATTCAAACGTTATTAAAAATAGGGGGTCTAAAATCATATTTAGTATAATGCCCGATAGATTTAAAAGCATAGGCCTAACCGTGTCGCCCTGGGCTTGATTTACGGCGGTAAAAAGATTTATGAGAAATAGAAAAGGCATATCGAGTATCACGATTCTAAGATATAACACGCTGAAGTCAAACACTTCTCCATCCGCCTCAAGCCACCTTATAATAGACGGAGTGAAAAAGAAACATAAAAGGGAGCAGAAAACAGAAAAAATCATTGAGCAGGCGAAAATCTGCGCCACCATTTGTTTCCCGTTTTTTCTGTCTCCCGCCCCGACATACTGAGCTATTAAAATGGAGCCGGCTACAGTTATACCCTGTCCGAAATTAACCACAATATTTTGAATAGGAGAAACAAGAGTTATCGCCGCCTGATGATTTGAGCCCAATTTACCAAGCCAAAAAGAATCCGTCAAATTATACATAGTCTGTATAAAGTTATTTATAACTATAGGAATAGCTAAAAGAAGAATAGCTTTAATCACACTTCCCTGTAAAATCAAATCACTGTTTTTTGTTCTGGCTAAAAGCTCTTTTAATTTTACCACTTGTAAAACCTCCATAATATATTGGGTAAATCACGTCAAAAACTCCGTTTATAGGAAACTTAAAAATGATATGGAAAAGCTGATTTAATGTAATTAAATCAGCTTCTTCTTATCATTTTTTAAACAGGCTCATTAAAACGCTTTTTAATAAAGCAGAAAATTAATAATCTCGTTTTCACCGTAAATGCTTTCCCAGTATACCTCTTTTTCCATAAAATATTTTATAAGATAGTTGCTGAAATCCGAGTTTATCTGTTCTATTTTCTCCTTGTATAAGTCAAGTTCTGACATAAAAAAGCTGTCTTCCCTGTCAAGTTTATTTTCAGGATTTTTCTCCTTTGAGTAATTAATGAGTTCCTTTATGATTTTCACATATTCCTTTAAACTCTCATTGGCGTCGTATAAACTTTCCGGAGCCTCAAGACCGCCTAATTTATCCAAAATCCCATTAAGCTCGTCATACTGTGAGTCAGAAACCTCCGGTAAGGCGGAATCATAAAAATTCCCCATATTAGCGGCATACCCCAAAACAGCATCAGGAATTGACGAGGTAATATCTCTCATCTCGCTTCTGAGAGACATAATAGCTTTCATATACTCCTGCTCGTCCATACCCACATTATCAACTGATTTATCAATTCCGTCGGCTTTCACATAATAAATCGAAACCGTTCTGTCAGATTCATTCCACTCAACGTCAGCGTTAATACTCTCAGCGACTGCTCTTAAAGGAATCATTAGTCTACCCCCCATAATCTGAGGAGCCACGTCTATCTCAATAGTTCTGGCATTCGCCGTAACTCTTTTAATATTCTCTGTCATAGTGATGTCGTTAAGGCTGTTCGAGATTTTAGCGCTTCTTGTGCTTTCATCCCAGCTTACGTCAAATCCCATAGAGTCAAAAACACCTCTTAACGGAACTAAAGTTCTTCCGTCAACAATTTCCGGTGTTTGGTCATCAAAAATAACTTCATCCCCGTTTATCTTCACGGTAATATTATCGGCGAAAACAGAAACCGAAAATAAAACAGTTCCGACAAGCATAGCCGTTACAGCCAAAAATTTTTTTAAACTCATTAGCGTTACCTCCTAAAAATTTAATCTTTCGTTGCTTATAACTACATTTTATCAAAATATCATAAGTTAATCAATAGACTTCTTTCAAACTTTACATTCAATAAAATTAAAAAAGCAAGTTCACTATACTTGCACAGTCCGCAAATTGCTGTACAATTCGCTTACCGACCAGCAGCACTTGCGTGCCCGTAAATTATTTTTCGCGCTTTTTAAGTTTGTTTACTATATCTTGTGTCCTTTTGTTTATTTTTAAGTAGTTTGACTATAAGCAGACGAGAAAAACAAAACCATAAAAAAAACAAAGTCATTATAAAAGCTCTTTAAAAACCTCACAGCTAATTGTAAAGCATCAAAAAAGTTTATTATAAAACGCTTTGTTTTTTATCCGTTGGAGTATATGATTTAACGCCTCATCGTCTTATGGGTATAAAATGTAAAAATTAAAAAAAGGGAAAGGGAAAGTACTGTCCACAAAACAAATGAGGCGCTGAATCATATACTCCAACGCCATTGTTATTATTACAACAATATCGGTAAAAACCCAATAAATTCTTACGCGATTTTATTTACCATCTTATAAAGCCTTGATTTTTTCCTTGAGGCGTTGTTTTTATGATAAACGCCTTTTGTACAAGCTTTGTCAATAGTTTTAACGGCCATAACCAATGAAGCTTTCGCCTCTTCCTTATTTCCGTTTTGAACCGCTGTAATAACTCTTTTAATAGCTGTTTTTGTAGCGGATTTAATCATTTTATTTCTCATAGTTTTTTTAGCGATAACTTTAATACGCTTTTTCGCGGATTTAATATTAGCCACGTTAATTTCCTCCTAAAAATGTAAATAATATAAAACTTATTAATTATCAAAAGTTATTTGTATTTTCTAAAACATAAAAATACTAATAGCGGACCGTAAGCCGGCCAAATAAAATTTTTTCCGAATATTGAGGGTAAATATCGTCAAAACGACCTCTTTTAAGCAACGTACTTAAAAGGCGGAAAATATATCAATAAATATTTTAACCCAAAAAAATAAATAAGTCAATGAATAATTAAAAAATTTTTTCAGAATAATATAAGAAAACACCGTACGATTCAAAAAATAAAAATAATTTTTCAAAAAAATTAAAGTATTAGTGTAATTTTTGTAAAAAAAATAACACAATATAGTCAAATCACTTGAAAACCCGAACAAGTTCAGCGGCTAAAAATCCTTTTTACTGTGTCATCGTCAGTCGGCGTAGGCTTTCGACTACGCTCTCCTTCCCAGGACGCATGGGCGAGCAGTAAAGCGAAGCTTTACGACCAGCCTCTTCCTTGCAAAAATAATTTTTATCTCGCCTCCTTTTGCTCCTTTTCAATTGATTTGACTATAACAAAAATTTTCAAGACTACTCAAATTTTTGTATAACAAAATTCTTATAACCGGCGGCAAAAGTATTCCCCGTTGTATTAAAAGTGAGCTTGTACTCCCTCTGAATACAAGAGTAAGTGCCCCCGCTTAAAAACCTTGAGACTTCCCCTATCAGTTAAATTTAAAAAATTATTTTTATTATATTTTACACGGTGCTTCTAAAAACAAAACTAAAAAGGAGAGTAAGGTATGAATAAAAAAAACAACGATTCTGAAAACATAAATTTTTCCGTAAGAACAGACCTCGCCATAGAAGCGACAGAACTTATAATTTCCGAGAGCGAGGCGAAAAATAAAGAAAGCCAAAAAGAAAATACCGAAAGCCAGAAACTCGATGGAATAGAGATAAGCGAGGAAAACATAAATGAAAGCATAAAACTCACAAAAGTAAGAATAACAAATAAAAACGGAGAAAAAAGCACAGGAAAACCCATAGGAAATTATATAACCATAGAATCCCCGTCAATGAAAGAAAACGACACTTTTACACACGAAGAAATAATAAAAGTTTTAAGCGAGAATATAGCCGATTTAGCCAAACTCAAAAAAATGTCGCTTATACTTGTCGTGGGACTCGGAAATAGATATGTAACCCCTGACGCGCTTGGTCCTCTGGTAATATCAAAAATACTTGTGACAAGACATATAACAGAAAGCCTCCCTGATGAGATTGACGACGCTGTAAGGGGTGTAAGCGCTATATCCCCCGGTGTTATGGGAATAACCGGTATAGAAACGGGCGAAATAATAAAAGGTATATGTGAGAGTATCCACCCTGATTTAATAATAGCTGTAGACGCTTTGGCGGCAAGAAAAACAGAGAGAATAAATTCAACCATACAAATGTCCGACACAGGAATAAGCCCCGGTTCAGGAGTCGGAAACAGACGAATGGCGTTAAATAAAGAAACCCTCGGAATTCCTGTAATAGCGATAGGCGTGCCCACGGTTGTCGACGCCGCGACATTAATAAACGACACAATGGATAAAGTTTTAAACGAGATGAGCGCAAAGGCTAAAAGAGGAGGAGAATTTTATAAAATGTTGCAGACTCTCGATAAAGAAGAGAAATATAATCTGATATATGAGATACTCACCCCATGCGACGGAAATATGTTTGTAACGCCCAAAGAGGTCGACGCCGTTGTTAAAAGACTTGCCAACATTATATCAAACGGAATAAATATAGCCTTGCACCCTGCTATAAGCAAAGAGGACATAAACAGATATTTTAATTGACTGTAATAAAAAGAATCTCAGCGATTCATTATATAGTGAACAAAATTTAAGAAAGCACCGCACAAAGAGGAAATAAAAACAATTTCACGAAAAAATACGCTCCTAACAAAAAAGCGTTTTCGTTTAAGTGGGATTAAAAATCCCACACTTACGCTAAATAGGCGCAGCAAAGATGCGCGGGTGGCTTTTATCCGACTTTTGCGCAGCAAAAGTACTGACTATTCGCCCGCTCTCGCTAAAATTATTTTTATTTTTAATTTGTCGGTGTTTCCTTAAAAGAAGCAAAATCATTTTACTTATATAGCCCGCAAATTGCTTACTCAATTTTCCTATCAGCAAACAGCGCTTACACGCTCATAAAATATTTCTTCACGCTTTTTAAGTTTGTTCACTATAAACAACTTTCACTAAGTCAAATCTCTTGAGTAAATAAAATATTTTTTCTTCCCCTTAGAATTGCCTTAATCTCGCCGTCTTGAAAGAAGTCTAATAATTATTTCTCATAAATTTTCTTTTCATAACCTTGATTAAATTTAAAACAGCGTCTGTCTCCTCTTGTGATAAACCTGATAAATCTATTCTATTTTTCGGTTCTAATCCCAACAAATAATCAGTGCTTACATTAAAAATTTTTGAGATACGTATAAGCACATAATAAGATGGCATACGAATACCGTTTTCATAAGCGCTTACAACAGATTTTGAGAGTCCGAGCTTTTTGGCCAGCTGAGACTGAGTCAAATTTTCCCTAAGACGTAATATTTTTAATGTATTTCCAAAGTCAACCATACCAAAACCTCCTTGCGGTGATTATATTATGTATAGTGTATTTAATCGGTAAAAAATATACTCTATCTGTTGACTTTAGCGCCTCTTTGATGTATAATTATTGTAATAAAGGTAATTATTATTAATACAATATATCATAATTCAATAAAGCAGTGGTATTGATAAGCGTTTTTTATAGCATAACTTACTAAACCGTGTTTTGAAAGACTTTATGTTCTCACCTCATAAAAATACAAGTATTCCTTAACTATAGTGGACTTCTTTCGAAACTGTGCTTATGCGGCAATTCCATAATAGAAAAAGGGTTTTATTCAAGATTTTAGCGAAAAGCGTTTTGAATTTTAAACGCCGAAAACGTTAAGAAATATTAAATAAAAAATTTTTTCTTACTTTTTTGAATTATTGTATAGTTTCTAAAGAAGTCTGGTAAATTACTTGAAAAATAAACAAATTCGGCAGTGTCAAGGCTACTCGAATTTTTATATAACAAAAACTTTTGTAACCGACGACAAAAGTATTCGCCTTTGTATTCAGCGTGAACTTTTATTCCCCTGAATACAAGAGAAAGTACCCCCCCTTAAAAAGCGGAGAACTTTCTATGTCAGTTAAAATAAGCACAAAAAAAAGATTAAGAAATCCAAATTTCAAAATCTTTTCTTCGCTTTCAGTAAATTTAACAAATTTTAATTTATTAATAAAGTACATTTTAAAAAATCGAACCAACTGAACCAACTATTGCTCACCGGCTTCAAAATCAACATACTCCGCCTTTTTCATAAGTTTTCTCATACTTTTAATGGATGTTATAACAAAATCAAGCTCTACTGTACTAAGTCCGTGAATAAGGCTCACCGCTGTCGTGTATTTATCTCTAAGTTCTATGTTCTCAATTTTTTCAGCCATAAGCTCGTCTTCCGATTTAACAACCGTCCCCGCCGGACGAGTTATAAGCTGGTCTAAGGAAATACTAAAAAATTCGGCTATTTTACATAAATTTTTAATACTTGTGCCTCTTTGACCTCTTTCAATAAGACCCAAAAAACCCGGCGCGATGTTAAGAATTTCTGAAAGTTCCTCAATAGTCAAATCTCTTTTCTGGCGTTCAAATCTTATATTTGAACCAATAAGTTTATTATAGTCCATATTATCCCCCAAGTCATATTTTTATTGTAACATCTGTTTACAAAAAACATATTGTTTTACAATTATATTATATAATGGTTATTCTAAAATATCAAGCTTTTTTTAAAAGTTTTTTTCAAAATACTCTAAAAAATGTACATTTTCAAGATTATTCGCCTTTTTCTCAACAGATTTTTTTAAATTTTCCTTATATTCGACAACTTTTTTATGTATATTTTCATCAAAACCGCCAATAATCTGAACAGCGAGGAGACCGGCGTTTTTAGCTCCGTTTATGGCTACGGTAGCGACAGGTATTCCCCCAGGCATCTGTACTATTGAGTAAAGGGAGTCCACACCGTTTAAAGTTTTTGTTTTAACAGGCACACCGATTACAGGCAAAGAAGTAATCGCCGCTGTCATACCGGGAAGATGCGCCGCCCCTCCAGCTCCGGCGATAATAACTTTAAGGCCCCTATCTTTAGCGCTCTTAGCGTACTCAAACATTCTTTCAGGTGTTCTGTGGGCGGAAACTATTGTAATCTCAAAAGGAATATCAAACTCCTCCATAACTTTAGCCGCCTCTGACATAACCGGTAAATCCGAGTCACTGCCCATAATAATTCCAACAATAGGATTGCCACTCATTTAAAAAAACCTCCTTTTAAAAATTATTAACCTTAACAGTACCTTTTGACAAATTGTCAAAAGGTACTGTTATACTCTAAGAAACATTAAACAAAATTTTTTTATTTTTTTACTTCCTAAGGAAATCTCCAACTTATAAGACTGGGACGTTTACCATATACACTAACTTAAAGACCTCGAAACACTGTTCCGCGCCTTGCAAGGCTTTTTAAAAAGGTTCAGAACTTTTGGATACGCCAAAAACCGCCTGCGGCGGGCAAATTTTTCTTTCCGCTACACTCTTGACTCAAAAACTTTCTCGAAAAACTTCGTTTTTCGAGATTCGGCAAAACGAAAGCTTTGCATTATAAAGTTTAGGTCAAACCTTTAAAAAGACCCTCTGGGTGTGGGACAATGTCCAACGGTTTTAATCTTTTAAGTTAATGCCTATTGGCTGAAAGCCCAGGTTTTTGCCTAAGTTAGCATATATAGGGACACTCTCTTACATACTCAGCGGAAACAAACTCTCATATTAAACTCAAAGCCGAAGACATTCGCCGCCGACTCTCATATTTTTATAAAATAAAAATATGAGTATTCTTTGATTTTATTGATATTTCTTTATTATTCCTTTCTATATTCCGTTATACCGGATTTATCCATATACTCTTTTTTTCTTTCCATAAGATAATTTACAGTAACGTTGCTCTCGCCGTAAGAACTTAAAATTGTTTTAAGCTCAAATAAATCGTTATAAGTCAAATAAGGATAATCCATCATAACGTTGTTCGTTCCATTATACATAAGAGCGTAAGCTAAATTCCCGTCGGGAAGTACCCATTTTTCTTTTGTGTTTTCTATGCCTTTTAGCATTATTTTAGCGGTTTCATAAAATCTCATATCTTTTGTCTCGTTATATAGATAGAATAAAAAACTAATCTCATTAACCTGATGATTAAGGGACACATGAGTACGCTTATGAGCCTCCGCCTTTCCATTAGGAGCATAGTCCTCAACAAGCCAGCCATCGCCCACATCATAATGATTTTTCTCGGCGTGTTTTAATAAATATTCCCCATATTTAACAGCACCCTCAATAAAAGGAGTAAATCCATATCTCTTATAAGCAAACACTAAATTAAGTGCGAAATCTGTGGAAAATCTCGTGTCATAAAAACTCTCTCCTATTTGAAAATCCGCTTTAAGCCATTGAGAAGCGGGTCCTGTCGCCCAAAATCCCTCCTCGTTTTGATTATTAAGACAAATATTCGTCATAATAAAACCCAAATCGTAAGCGGCGAGACTTTCCCCATATCTTGAGAAAGAACTTCCCGTATAATTAGCCGGGTGCCTGTATAAAACGTTTTCTCCCGACGGTATATAGTTAGACGGTGTTTTAAAGTAATACCCATCCCAAGACCATCTTCTCTCAATAGAGAGGTCATGGACTTTAAAATAATTATAATTTTTCTGATTAGACCAGTCTATAAGCTTGTTTTTAGACTGTAGACACCAAATCTCACCTATTTTAGACATATCCTGCGGAAAATCAAAAGAAACAGTATAAATCCCGTCGCTATAAGTTATTTTAAGAGGAGACTCGTCTTTTGGAAGAATCTCAATAGTATTACTCGTAAATAAATTTTTATAAACAGCAGGAACACTTATAACAGCGCTTATCTGGTCCGTATTAATAAAAAGCGTTGTTTTCACGTCTTTTATTTTATTTATATCCCCTGTAAGAACCCATTGTTTAGTAACAGGGTCAACATATCTTATCTCGATACTATTTCCGGGAAAAGTCACGGCTGAAGTAATTTTTTTATCTTTCACCGTTTCTTTAAAAGCATATCTTCTAAACCAAAAGAAATCCCCATTGTCAAAATAAAAATTTTTTTGATTTAAAACAAAATCATTGTTCTCCGTTTTCGTATTCTCCTCAAAAGGAGGCTCTTTTGAGGGTTCCGCGCTCTTAACACTTTCCTCGTTTACGTTTTTATCATAAGTCGCCTCATACACATTCTTATAAAGTCCCAAAGGCTCATTTATCTGAAGCTCCTGACCAAAAACGAAACTTGATCCCATAAAAAACATTAAAGAAAGCCCAAAAGCGAAAAATAAACTTTTTATTCTAAAACCATATTTTTTTAACCTCACAGCAAAACACCCTTTACTTAAATCTTTATCCAGACGGCGTAATTTGCCATAACGCCGAAAAAACTCTTTTATTCTCATGGAAAAATATCTATGGGCTTATTTTTAAACCATTTATCCTCTAAATCCGACAGATAACCTTTTTTAAGCCTTTTTAAAAAGTTTTTTCGTTTTGAGGCGACGCCTAACAAAACAACTTTTCAGACAATTTCCCCTAAAATATTAAAAAGTTATTATTTTAAGTATATCATTAACTTTAATTAATAGCAACTTTTTTTATTAAAAATTTGAAATATCTTTTTTTTTCTGGTATACTGTTAGTAACGAAAATAAAAGTTGTATTTATTTTATAGTCAAATCACTTGAAAAGGAGCAAAAGGAGGCGAAATAAAAATTATTTTCGCGAGGAAAAGGCTGGTCGTAAAGCTTCGCTTTACCGCTCGCCCATGCGTCATCGTCAGTCAGCGTAGTCGAAAGTCTACGCTGACTGACGATGACGCGGCAAAAAGGATTTTTAG
>CANOGI010000015.1 GCA_947565475.1 uncultured Eubacteriaceae bacterium | reverse complement strand
GTTCAACTGGACCTATGTTCTCAAGTTTATGCATAATACCTTTTGCCTCGCCAGGCAAGTCAATTCCGGTTTTTCTGTCAAACCCAAATTTTTTCATATAAGAATAAAATTTTTCAGGGCCAAGCCTCGCCGCGACGTCAATAAAAACCGGATTGCAAGAATTCTGAACTCCCTGCACAAAATTCAGCGTTCCGTGACTTCTCGGAGATCTCCAGCATTTTATATGTCTTCCCGCAACAGTTCTGCCGCCGCCACAGTTAAAAGAACTACTTAAATCAACAGCTTTTTCCTCAAGTCCCGCGGCGGAAGTAATAACTTTAAAAGTTGAACCCGGCTCATAAGTATCGTTTATAGCGAAATTTCGCCACATTTTATTAAGATAATCATTTTTTTCTTTTTCTGGTAAAGTATCCCATATACTTTGAAGCTCCTCGGAATTAATTTTAAAAGGCTCGTTCAAATCAAAATCCGGTTTATTAGCCATAGCGTATATCTCACCGTTTTGTGGATTCATAAGTATTATTAACCCTCGTTGAGCCTGCTTCGCCTCGACTACCTTTTCAATAGTCTGTTCCGCGTATTGCTGTAAATTAATATCAATACTTGTGACAAGATTATAACCGGAGACAGGCTCAATCCTGCTTTCTCTTCCGTCTTTCATCTCAACGCCTTTCGCGTCGGTCTCCGTAAGAATTTTTCCCTGCTCCCCTTTAAGAAACTCATCATACTTAGCCTCAAGACCTATAATTCCTTGATTATCTTTTCCCGTAAATCCAATAACTTGAGAGGCTAAATTTGAATACGGATAAACTCTTTTTATATCGTCGTCAATAACAATACCATCAATATTCAACTCTCTTATTTCATCGCCAAGTTCTTTATCGACTTTTGTCTTTATCCTCTCAAGAGCGACTTTCTTCTGAATTTTTTTAAGAACAAAATCATAATCAAGTTCAAGCTTTTGAGATAAAATCTCAGCCGCTTTTTTCTCATCGGTAACCTGTGCGTGAATAACGCTTACTGAACAAACAGTTTGAGTTTTCGCTATATCGTTTAAATTTCTGTCAAGAATATCCCCTCTTTTAGGTTTAATAAGCCTGTCGCGGGTCTGCTGTTCATAAGCTTTCTCTTGTAGAAATTCAGACTCAAAATATTGTATATAAAAAACCCTTATGATTAACGATAAAAAACAAAACTCAAAACAAAGCAAAAAGAACAGCAGTCTTTTTTTCATTTTTATGTTAGGTTTATGCATAAAGCGCACCCCGACAAATATTATATAATAAATTTTATTATATAAGTCTGGATACTATGATAACTTTAAAACCTACCAACCATATTTATAAACATTAAAACCGTTAATAATGTTTCGCGTAATCATCAATGAGTATGCCCACACCCGCAATGCTCGTGATGTTTATGCTCTGTATTATTATCACAATTATAATTGTCTATGTTAAAACCTTCTCTTTCAAATAAATCACTCAGTTTATACATATACATCGTTCCTCTTTCCATATCCTCCAAACTATTTATAACATACTCAATGTATTCCTCATATTCCTTTGAATCCATAGGACACATAATGTTTTTCAAAAACAAAGCTTTAAGTTTTTTAGCTTTTTTATTTGGAATACTTAAACATGAGTTTTTGACAAAGTCTAAAAAATCATCGATTCTATCATTTAAAAATTGCTCATCAGCTAAAACATCATTTTCCTCTCTGTCAAAACAGTCCATCATACTTAAATGTAACTCTTCATTAAAATTATCATCAATTCTAATTTTAGTCATAACATAAGTATATACGTCCTCAGAAATTTTTTCAATATCAATCATATCTAAAATATCATCAAAATTTTTATCCATCGAGTTAATCTCATTTTCCATCAATTCAATCTTATCGTATACTCTGTCGAGTATATCATCAATAAAGAGCTCGTTTTCCCCTGCCTCAATAATATTCTTTGTGGAAAAATACAAATCCTTGAACATTATATCGTCCTCAAATAAATATTCGCTGTCGACACAAAAAAGCGCGAGATTTTGTATATAATTTAAATCATTGTAAAAAGAAGATAAAATCTCTTTAAGTTCATCAATATCAGATTCCAAGTCAAAAATCAGCTCAATGTTCTCATCAATATCAGCGTCCGAAAGAGATGCTATATCAACATCAAACAACGATAAAAGCTTCTCGCCTACATAGTGAAAATACTTTCCGTATTCTTTTATATTAAATGGGGCAAAAGAGTATTTTAAAAACTCCATAAGTCCTATAACCGAGTTTTTTGTTGTTCCTCTAAACATATTTAAAAAAGAATTTCTCAAATAATCATTATATCTAACTTTTGTCATCTTCATAGGAAGACAGGAAATAATTTTCCCCTTTTTTACGGACTCAATATATTTTTGTTTAAATTCCAACGCGTTCTCTTTTTCATAAATAAATTTAAGACAATCGTCTAAAACAGCGTAATAAGCAAACTTATAATTCTCAAAATCATCATATTCATTAATTTTTCTATAACTATTTTCCTCATTAAACAAATCAAATAAAATCAATTTAAAATTATCATAAATAAAAAGACTTCGAGATATCTCTTTAATATTTTTTTTCGCTTCATTAATTTTATCCAAAAACTTCTCTCTTTTATCCATAGATAAAGAAAAAATATCGTTTAATTCCAATGTGAAATTCTCAATAAGATATAAATACTCCTTTATTTCCTCACTGAATTTATAGTTAAAAAAAACTCTTTTGTTTATACAAATATCAGATATAAGATTTAAAATATTCATTCTTAACTTTTGAGGAATAAGCTCAAAAGCAATGTCTTTTATTTTTTTTTCTTTTAAATTCATTTTTGCCTCCACCTATAAAAATAACTCCTTTGTTTTTAGAAAATCTATTATTAAATCCAATTTTAAAAAATCACCTTACATTTTTTTAGGAAAGCACCACACAAAGAGGAAATAAAAATAATTTTACGAAAAAATACGCTCCTAACGAAAAAGCGTTTTCGTTTAAGTGGGATTAAAAATCCCACACTTCCGCTAAATAGGTACCGCGAAGATGTGTGGTCGGCTCTTAGCCGACTTTTGCGCAGCAAAAGCACTGACTATTCGCCCGCTTTCGCTAAAACTATTTTTATTTTTAATTTGTCGGTATTTCCTTAGATGCTTTGTAACCTCACCTTAAACGAACGGTAGAATCTAATTCTCAAATATAATAACTACTAATGCTTATATTTTAAATTATTTTCTCAAAAATTGAATTTTATATAAAAAATATTAATTTTAAAATAATAAAAAATGATTGCTCATAGAAACTCATTTTATTTTATAAATATATAATACCACAAAAATATATTAATTTAAAGAAAAGTATTTAAAATTTTTAAATAATATTGTAAAATATATTTTAGAGTATATTTCGCGAATTAAAATCTAATAAGGAGATTTAATATTTCCATCAAGCCTTAAGCTATGGCGTTTTTAATCGACGCGTATTTTTCGCGTGGTAAATATCCGCCAATATATAAAAATATTAATTTATTGGAGTAGAGAAAATAATGATAAGAGTTATTGTGGCAGATTTTGACAGTGATAATTTAAAAAACTTCAAAGCGTTTATAAAAAGCAATTTTACAGATTTTAAATTTGAAAAATCCGTTTCCTCACTGGAGGAAATACAAAATGTTATAAAAAATAAAAAAACCGACTTGATAATTGCCGATATACGAATTTTTGGAACAAATGTAATAAGCCTTTTCAAAGACTGGAATTTTTACAATCCAGAAATAACGTTTATTTTATACGGAACATTTAACGATGCCGATTATATGCAAAAATGTATGGAATACGGTTCCGCTGGCTATATGTATAAACCCGTAAAACCGGGAGAACTCGAGAAAAACTTAAATATAGCGAAAAAAATATATGAGAATAAAAAAAGAAAACTAAAAGAAGAAGGCGAAATATTAAAAAGTTATAAAGAAAACATAATGTTTTTTGAGACATTATTTCTAAAAAATTTGACAAACGGAACAATTTCAGATGAAAGAGAAATTGAAAACGGTTTTGATTATTTAAATATAGATATAAAGCCTCCCTATTCTGTAGCCGTATTAAGAATCGACCATTTTAAAAAAGTAGTTTTAGCTTTTGACGAAGGTGAAAAACATCTTTTTATATTCCGTATTTTAAACAAAATAAATAAAATAATAAGCGAAAACAATCGAGGAAAGGCGTTTATAAATAATTTTAACGAAATAATAATAATTATTTACGGATTTAATGAGCTTGAGGAAATTATGCGCTTACTAAACGAGGTAAAAATAGAAGTGCAAATATCTATAAATCTTGGGGTATCAATAGGCGTAGGCGGAAGATATGAAAACATAAAAGACATTTCCGTTTCTTACAGAGAAGCCGTAGCGGCTTTAAGATACCGATGTTTTACAGGGTACAACTCAATAATCCCAAGAGAATACGTAGAACCCGGAAATGATATTACATACAGATACCCCATAGAACGAGAGGAGCTTCTGGTGTATACGGCCGTAATAGGCGAGTTTGATTACTGCGTAAAACTTTTAAATGAAATTTTTGATTCTTTAAGAAAGAGTTCAGACATAAAACCAAAACTTTTATCACAAATAGTAACAGATATATTGATATCAATAAATAGAAACGCTATAGAACAAAATTTAAACGTATCTGGGATAAATCAATTTTTCCCAACATCTGTTGTTTTTGAGATAAAAACATTGGACGACGCTTATAATTATTTGAAAAACGGCTTAAACAATTTCTGTTCTTACATTGTAAAAATAAGAAATGAAAAAGAAACCGAAATATTTAACTCAGCTATAGATTATATAAATAATAAATATTACGAAGATATAAACGCAAAAAAAATAGCATCTTTATTTAATTGCTCATATGAGTATTTCAAAAAATTATTTAAAAAATATTCAGAAGTTAATTTCAGCGATTATTTAACAAAAATAAGAATAGAAAAATCAAAGGATTTTATGTTGTCGTCAAATGTTGATGATGAGATAGTCGCCTTAAAAGTAGGCTATGAGGATGTAACCGTGTTTCGCGCTAATTTTAAGCGTATAGAGGGTTATAATACTTCTGATTTTAGACATCTAAACAACAAAAATGACAACAATAATTAAAAATAACAAATTATTTTTCTCAAATGGTTTTTAGCGAACTTATAACCTATGGAAAGAAAACAAACCTATTTGATAATTTATATAATAGACAAAAGGCTTTCGCGGTAATATTAAAAAAGTTTTTCTAAAGAATCAATCAAAGTATAGCGGGAAAAGATTTGTCAAGCGACTTTATCGATATTATCAAATATATTTAAGAAAGCACCGCACAAAGAGGAAATAAAAATAATTTTACGAAAAAATACACTCCTAACGAAAAAGCGTTTTCGTCTAAGTTGGATTAGAAATCCCACACTTCAGCTAAATAGGTGTCTCAAAGATGTGCGGGCGGCTTTTAGCCGACTTTTGCGTAGCAAAAGTACTGACTATTCGCCCGCTTTCGCTAAAACTATTTTTATTTTAAATTATGCGGTGTTTCCTTAATAAAAGAATGTATAGAAATCAATTAATATTTTACTCGTTTTCAAGTCGCTTGACTATATATAAAAATTTATACGAGAGAATAGCGTTATTGAAAGGATATATAATATGAATACAAAAAAAGTAGCGTTTGCAACTTTAGGCTGTAAAGTAAATACGTATGATACGGAAGCAATGTCAGAACTTTTTCAAAAAAAGGGATATGAAATAGTTAGCTTTGACAAATTCGCGGACATATATATAATAAATACTTGCACAGTTACCAATTTAGGAGACAAAAAATCAAGACAAACAATTCGCCGTGCGAAAAAAATAAATCCTGACGCTATTGTTGTCGCTACAGGATGTTACGCTCAGGTCGCCCCTGATGACGTAAAAAAAATAGATGGAATAAATATTGTGGCGGGAACAAGAAACCGAGGCGATATAGTCGAAATAGTTGAAAGTTACTCAGACAAAACAAAAATAATAAATACGGTAAATAATGTAATGAAAAAAGCGGATTTTGAAAATCTTTCCGTAAATAATTTAAAAGGTCGGTCGAGAGCATATTTAAAAATACAAGACGGGTGCGACAGATTTTGCTCATATTGTATAATCCCTTATGCGAGAGGTCCCGTAAGAAGCCGACATCCTGAAGATGTTATCCTTGAGGTAAAAAAACTCGCCGAAAATGGATATAAAGAAATAGTACTTACAGGAATACACGTCGCCTCATATGGAAAAGACCTAAAAAACACCAATATTGAGGAAATATTAGAAAAAGTACATGAGACAAGCGGTATTGAGAGAATACGTTTAAGCTCAATAGAACCGCTCATAGTAACAGACTCTTTCATTGAGACCTTAAAAAAACTTCCAAAACTGTGTGAACATTTTCATCTTTCTCTTCAAAGCGGATGTGACAGAACATTAAAACGAATGAATCGTCAGTACACAACCTTTGAATATAAAACAGCGGCGAAAAAAATTCAAAAACTTTATCCCAACGCCGCCATTACAACTGATATAATCGTTGGATTTCCTGGTGAGACAGAGGAGGACTTTAACGAAAGCCTAAATTTCGCTAAGGAAATCGCTTTCGCCAAAATACATGTTTTTCCTTATTCTCCTAAAATCGGCACTAAAGCCGCTGAATATCCCAATCAAATATCATCGGAAGTAAAAAATCTTCGAAGTAAAAAATTAATAACCGTTAGTAATGAGTTAAACAAAAAATTTCTGTCAAAATATATTAACAAAGAAAAAGACGTACTTTTCGAAAGACATATCGGAAACAATATTTACGAGGGACATACAACAAATTATATAACCGTTCACGTGAAAAGTGAAAAAGACATCTCAAATGAAATTTTAAAAGTAAAAATATCGGAAATTGTTAAAGAAGAAACTGTTACCGCTAATATATTAAACTAATTTTAATATATTTCAAACTATTTTCTTTACTTACTTATTGGACTCATAAAACATTTTTCTAAAACCTTTTCTGATATTAAATAAAATCGCCACAATTTAATAATTTTTTATTGAAAACTATTTTACAAGCTTTTTCCATGATGCTGGACAATTAAAATTAAAATTTACTGAACATACAAAGCTTTTTACTAATAAATCCACCCATATTTAAATATATGGCTAAAAGGTTACCCTCTATATAAATGACGATTTATAGCCTCAAATATATATAAATAATACATTTTAGCGAAAATATTGATAAAAAAAATTTGCATAAATCTAAATTTTGTATTATTATATATTATAGGGTTGAAACATCAGTTTCTAAAATTGAGCGGAAAATTTTAAAAATTATTATATTAACGATAATTCATAAATTTGATAAAAATAAAACAGTAAACTTTATTTGTATCTTCTATATCCATAGATTATCAATATTTTATTGTTTTATTATTAGGAGGTTTATAATTTTGAAAGAAAAAAATATTTCTGAGACTCAGAAAATCGCTAACCCAAATAAAAATGAAAGAAGTCAGGCAAACGAAATTTTGTCAAACGTTTTCTCAGCTTTGACTGATAAAGGGTATAACCCTGTAAATCAAATTGTTGGATATATTCTTTCAGGCGATCCAACATATATAACAAGTCATAAAAACGCGAGAAGCAATATAAGTAAAATCGAGAGAGATGAACTTCTTGAGGAACTCGTAACCTATTACCTTAATAATAATTTGAAAGGATAATTTTGTGCGTATATTAGGACTTGATTTTGGTGAGAAAAATATCGGCGTTGCTGTAAGCGACCCTTTTGGCTGGACAGCTCAGGGCGTTGAAATAATAAAAAGAAAAGAAGAAAACAATTTAAAATCCAGTGTTGAGAGAATAGGAGAACTCATTAAAGAATACGGTATCGAAAAAATAGTTATGGGTTATCCTAAAAATATGAATAACACTATAGGTGAGAGATGTGAGAAAACAGAAGCTTTTAAAATTCGTCTTGAAAAAACATTCAAAATTGAGATTATTTTATGGGATGAAAGACTTAGTACGGTCGCAGCGGAAAAAAGACTTCTTGAAGCTGATTTAAGCAGAAAAAAAAGAAAACAGGTTATAGATAAAATGGCCGCTGTATTTATATTGCAGGGTTATCTTGATAGTAAAACAAACTAGCTTTTATTATTAATAAAATTAATTTAGCATTATAAAAATATAAAATCGGGAGATTTTTAATATGGAAAATAAAAATAATGAATTAAGTGATTTTTTTGATGAGGACGAAACTTATGAAACAATAACATTAACTGACGAGGACGGGATTGAGACAGATTTTGTCGTTATTGACGCTATTGAAAACAATAAAACAAAATACATTCTTGTTGTCTCAGCAAAAGATGTTGATTTAGATGAGCCTGAGGCGGCAATTTTAAAAGAAATAAATTCCGATAATGAGTTTTCTTATTACGAGTTTGTTGAAAATGATGATGAATTTAAAAAAATCAGTGTGCTTTTCCACGATAATGAAACAGATTATGAAATGAATTTTTAATAAATATATAAATAATTTACAAAAATAACACTCTGCTCGTATTATTTTATTAAAACTTTGATAAATTGTTCAAAGTTTGTTATCGTTGTGCGCGAAATTATTATAATAAAACAATAGAAATAATTTACAAAATACATGATAGGACTCATAAAAATTTTATTTTATTGTTTTATATAAGTACGTTTACTAAATTAAGGAATAATTGATTAATTAATCTTTTATGGTTTTAAATACAACTTTTCTTTTTCAAGCAAATAAAAAGTTTTAGCTGATTAAATGGTTGATTAACTCAAGTATCAAAAAATAGTTTTAAATTTCAGTAATATAAAGTTCTCCATGAAAATATTTTTTGATTTATCCATAAACCAGTAGTTCTCTAAAAACCGTTTCCGCAGATTAATCAAAATTTTCTTAAAAATATAATGGAGGTGTTTGCTTGGCAGGCAGAAATTCAAAGCTCAAAGTTATACCATTGGGCGGATTACATGAAATAGGAAAAAATATAACCGCATTTGAGTACAATAACGAAATTTTAATTGTAGATTGCGGCATCGCTTTTCCTGAGGACGATATGTTGGGTATAGATCTTGTCATTCCCGATTATTCGTATCTTATAAGAAATAGAGAAAAAATAAAAGGCGTTGTTTTAACCCATGGCCACGAAGATCATATAGGTGGTCTGCCATATTTTTTGAAAGAAGTAAACGTTCCTATCTACGGAACAAAATTAACAATCGGATTAGTTGAAAATAAACTCAAAGAGCACAATATATTAAACAAAGTGGATCGTTTTTCCGTCTCTGCCGGCGAAATAATAAAGCTTGGTGTTTTTAAGGTTGAGTTTATAAGAACAAATCACAGTATAGCTGATTCTGTCGCTTTCGCGATCACAACTCCTGTAGGAGTCGTTGTACATTCTGGAGACTTTAAAATAGACTATACACCTATTCAAGGCGAGATGATAGACTTGCAAAGGTTTGCTGAACTTGGAAAAAAAGGCGTTCTCCTATTTTTATGTGAAAGCACAAACGTCGAACATCCAGGATATACAATGAGTGAAAGAACTGTCGGTGTAATATTTGAGGAAATTTTCCAAGACTCTGAAGAGCAACGTATACTTGTGGCAACTTTTTCCTCAAACATAGATCGTATACAGCAGATTATAAATTCGGCTGCTAAGAGAAAAAGGAAAGTCGCTGTCGTCGGAAGAAGTATGTCAAATGTTGTAAAAACAGCTTGTGAACTCGGATATTTAAATGTTCCTCAAAATACAATGATTGATATAGGCGAAATTAAAAATTACACAGATAACCAGCTTGTTATAATAACAACAGGAAGTCAGGGAGAAACAATGTCCGCTCTCTCAAGAATCGCCTCAAATGACCATAAGCAAATAGAGGTAAAACCTAATGACAAAATAATAATAAGTTCAAGTCCTATCCCTGGAAATGAAAAAGCTATTTATAAAGTAATAAATGAGCTTTTAAAAAAAGGTGCGGATGTTATATATGACGGTATAATGGATGTTCATGTCTCCGGGCACGCCAGACAAGAGGAAATTAAGCTCCTTCACGCTCTTTTAAAACCAAAATTTTTTATACCTGTTCATGGGGAATATAAACATCTAAAAGCTCACGAAAAACTTGCCCGTACAATGGGTATGGATAAAAAAAATATTTTTCTGATGGGCATAGGCGATATTTTGGAAGTAGGTCGTGACAGCGCTAAATTAAATGGCACTGTTCCCTCAGGACAGGTACTTGTGGATGGTCTTGGAGTCGGCGATGTAGGAAATATTGTTCTGCGAGACAGAAAACATCTTTCCCAAGACGGACTTATGATAGTTGTTGTGTCTATGGAAAGAGAAACTGGAAGAATGCTCTCCGGTCCTGATATAATATCAAGAGGATTTGTATATGTAAGAGAGTCGGAAGAACTTATGGAAGAAGCGAAAAGTGTTGTAAAGGACGCTCTGTTTAAATGTGAACAAAAAAATATAAATGAATGGTCATATATAAAAACTCTAATAAAAGATACCCTTAGAGATTTTCTTTGGCATAAAACCAAAAGAAGCCCTATGATTTTACCTATAATTATGGACATTTAATAAATTGTAAATTTATTATTTATTAAAACTAAAGACAAAATTTTTTAACTTATTAGTTTTATTATAACTTTATTTTTATTATAACTTTATTTTTTAATACATTCCGGCATAATCTGAATATTTGGATACGCCCTACTATATTTGCGGAGGTTTAAATTTATGGAGGAATTGTTTAAATTATCTGATAATCTTACAAGCGCTATAAAAAATAGTAAATATTATAAAGACTATTTAATTTCGAGGGAACATATAAAAAAAGATTCTGAATTGTATTTTAAAGTTCGTGAATTTAAAAAACTCCATATAGATTTGAGGAAGAAAAAAAGCGCAGGAGAAAATGTTCCTTTTGACTATGAAAAAAGTATTAGTCAACAATACCATAAATTAACTTTAAATGAAAATGTTAAAACTTTTTTTGAAAATGAACAGATTCTTGTAAAATTAATAGGAAGTATATACAATCGTATAACAACTGAATGTAGTCTTGACTTTGACATTTAAAAAAATATTAATATCAAACGCTGTTTATTATATAGATAAACTTTTAATAGCGTCAAAGTAAATTTTTATTTTTATAAAAACTTCATAAAGTCAAAAAAATTTTTATAAAATAAATTTTTTTAATCATTTAATAGGCTGTAGTATAATTTAGTAGTTCAATAAAATTTAATACAAGGACTAAAAAGGGGCTGTCACAAATCAATAAATTTTAAATGAATTTATATGTACTGCGTACAGCCCTCTTTAATTATATAAAGAAGCTATAACCTATTATTTTATTGCACAGCAAGCAAGATAGTGGGAAAGCCCCATAGGCGCTAACTTAAGAAAAACCTTGGGCTTTTAGTCCAAACCCGACTTCTTTGTTGAGTGCTTTTGGCTTTGCCAAAAGTCAGCTTATACCGCCCACACTTCTTTGCGGCACCTATTGAAAAAAAGAAGCAAAAAACTTTTGCGAAAAACTTCGTTTTTCGAGATTCGGCAAAGCAAAAGCTGTGCATTATAAAGTTTATATCAAACTTTTTCAAAGGCCCTCCAGGTGTGGGACAGCGTCCCACGGTTTTAATCTTTTAAGTTGGTGCGAATGGGGCAAACCCCAAAAAAGTATAAAAAATTAAGTTTTTATTTTTAATTTCTATCTTGTCAAAAATCGTCTGAAACCATAATCTTCTTTATATAACCCCAAACGCTCTCTCAACTTGTATTAAATTATTCATTTTCAGCATAATTACTCGCTCCGTTATAATATTATCAAGGGAGTTTTCCATTTTTTTTGCAAATCTACAAAAAATTTTTATCGTTCTAAAGTTGTTTTTAGATTTATGGCATTTATCGCAATACAGACATCTTGATTGTTTTGCGTATTTTTACCTTTAATTCTCTAAAACCAGCACAAACGTATTTAACGTGAGTTTGATGAGAAAACACCATAATTCTGATATTTTTGAAGTATAATAAAATTACAAAAATTAATAAGGTTAAAAAACTTATATTTTAGACATTTATTGTATAAGGATAAATTCTAATTTTTATACACATAAGAAAAAGTGTCTTGAAATAGGCGTATAAACTATATAATTTTTCATCGAACTCACGTTATTTACGTAAGTTGTATTCGGAAATAAATCTATTCCTAAAACGTACTCACCCTCAACTCTAATTTGTACTTTTATAACCGGACTCTGAAGTTCGTTTAACATATCATCTTCTTTCATTCGCATAAATATTACATCATTATCTGTTTTTGAAAAACCTTTTCGATTTTTAAAGACCTCCAAATAATCTCATATTTGTTCTTTCGGGCAAATATTCTTCTATTTGTTTTATATCTCTTTGAAGTTGATTTCTTCTTTTACCCCCGCTTCTTATAAATATTAATTCAATCACCTTAGCTCTCATAGCTCTCTCAATCATAATGACGTAACATTTCTCAATATTATAAGATAGCGTATAATACTCCCCCGATAATATCTTTAATCTAATATCTGTTTTTGTTCTTAATTTTTCAGCATTTTTCATTACTGTTTTTTGCCTCACAAATGTATATCTATCAGCGTTAGCCTCTATTTTAATTCCGTCTAAAAAAAGATTCTCAAAAGCGATTTCACATTTTTCGTATAGCTTTTCAATTAATTAATATAACATAAGTTCGACAGAAATTTATAATAGTTAATGGAACCCTTTTTCTATAGCAAAAAGGCTCAAACCTTTAATAGAATAAGTCTTTTATTTTGGGACTTAATATGACAGTTATTATATTAAATCTTATTGAACTATAACAAACATAAGTAAAGCCTCGTAGTATTTATTACCTACGAGACTTCACTTATTTATTTTTATAATAATTTTAAATATAATTTAAATGTATACTTCTTTAAAAATTAATATTTATCAGTGCCACCGTCAAGAGAAATAATATCCTCAAAATTGCTCTCAGAAGCGTCTAAATAACTGCTCTCAGATACGCCTTTCTGTGAAGCAAGAGTATAATTACCCAACTGCCTTTTAAGTTCAACAGCCTGATTTGATAATTCCTCACTAGCAGCCGCACATTGCTCGCTTGTTGCCGCATTCGTATGAACAACAGAAGCAACCTGTGAAATGGCCTGGTCAATCTGTGAAATAGATGTAGCTTGATTATTAGAAGAAACAGTAATATTTCCAATTAAATCAGCAACATCATCAATTGATTTAACAATCTCGTCTAATGATTTAGCTGTTTCCTCAGCAAGTTTTGTACCATTACCAACTTTATATATAGAGTCTTGAATCATTTCCGCTGTTTCACTTGCCGCGGAAGCACTTTTTGCGGCAAGATTTCTTACTTCTTCAGCAACAACAGCAAAACCTTTTCCATGAACACCAGCCCTTGCTGCCTCTACAGCCGCGTTAAGAGCAAGAATATTTGTCTGGAAAGCAATGTCGTCAATAGTTTTTATAATTTTTGAAATTGTATTTGATGAATCATTAATGTCTTTCATAGCGTCAATCATTGAATGCATCTTATCATTTCCTGTTGATGCCATGTCCTTAACATTAATTACAAGATTATTAGCCGAACTTGCTTCCATCGCATTCTCTTTTGTGTGTTTTGTAATATCTTCAATAGAAGCTGTTATTTCCTCAAGAGCGCTCGCCTGCTCTGTTGAACCTTGAGCAAGAGCCTGGCTCGCATTAGCCACTTGCTCTGAACCTACAGTTATTTGGGAAGAAGCCTCTTTAATATTCGTAAGTGTTCCGTTATTATCAGCGATAAGTTTCTTAAGCGCCTTTCCTAAAACGTCTTTATCACTTCTTGGCTCAACATGAATATTTAAATTTCCTTTAGCGACATTCTCAGCGATTTTAGCCTGTTCTTTAATTGAGTCAGCCATCTCTGAGAATTTATCCATTAATTCTCCCAAATCATCATCATTATGTTTGCTACAATCAACATCTATATCTCCTATAGCGAGTTTATCAGCCACAACCGACAATTTACCTACAGGAACCGTAATTACTTTTATTAACATAAGAGCGTAAATTACCATAACCAAAATGCCTATTATACTCGCCGCTATAATAAGAATATAAAGAGCGTTTACCAATGAGGCAATCCTAGTATCCTCAGCGCTTGATTGTTTCTCAAGCTCAGCCACAACCGACTCAAGAGCCGCCTCCGCGTTATCGGCAGTTACTATACCTTGAGTTACAAGCATTGTTTTCGCATCATCAATTTTACCGTCAGATACATATTGTATTGATTTATTAACAGCATCAATATATTCGTCAATATAATTTCTAAGTTCTCTATATCCATCCGAAATCTCAGAAGTATAAACATTAAGCCCTTTTGAGAACTCATCAAGTTCTCTATCCATATCCGCTATATACTTATTTGTGTTTTTAAGCTCTTCTTCATATTTAGTAGGATTATCATCAAATACATATAATAAATTTCTTAATCGAGTCTTAACCTGACAAAAATCAACGAAAGCTTTTTGTAATATTATCTCACTTTGACCATAGTCTTTATATCTCGCCGCCCTCGCGCTGTTAATCATTGTAGCTACATAAATGCCCACACCCGCGATAATTAACATAAAAGCTAACATTATAACACTAAAAACAGTAATTTTTTTCTTTACCGACATATTTCGAATTGAAAATTTACCCATTATAAATTACCTCCGTTTTCTTGTTCTTCTTCTTCTTCTTCATGAATTTCATCAAGAGACTCTAAAACTTCCTCTTTTATAAGCTTTTCAGGGTCTAACAGAAGTTTAACAGTATCCCCTGTTCTAGCCAACCCGTAGACATATTTGTCATGCTCGTTTAACTTGCGCCCAAGTTTAGGAGGCGGAACAATGTCCTCATCCATTATAGTGTCTACCTCCGCTATCTTTTCCACAATTAAACCAATAACAGTACTTTTCACATCTATAACAATAATACATGTTCTGTCTGTATATTCCACAGGCTCCATTTTGAATCTTATACGAACATCAATTACGGGAATAATTTTTCCTCGAAGATTTATAAGACCTTTTATATAATCTTCCACCTCTGGCATAGCCGTTATAGGCTGCATGCCAATAATCTCATTTACATAACTGATGCTTATTCCAAAATATTCTTTCCCTGTTTTAAAGGTCATAAATTTTCCTTTTTGGGAATCCTCGTCTTCTAACAGTTCCTCATTTAATTGCTCTGCCATATATTAACTCCTTTCCTCGTCCTGTATTAATCCGGCAATATCCAGAATAAGAGCGATGCTTCCGTCTCCAAGTTGCGTACAGCCGGAGATACCGTTTACTCGTTTCACATAAGATGGAATAGGCTTAACAACTATCTCCTGTTCCTGAAGCAAATTATCAATCATAACGCAGACCTGTCTGTTTTCATGCTCCAATACAACAACAATGCCTTCGTCTTCTTGATTCTTCGCCGCGGAAAGATTATATTTTTCGTTTAGACGTATAAACGGAAAATACTCTCCTCTTAAAACAATGTATTCGTCTCCGCTGGGTTCTCGTAATATATTCTTTTCCTCAATTATTACAAATTCTTTTACTGAGGCGGTTTCAACCACAAAAGAGGAACCGCCTACTTGGACAA
>CANOGI010000014.1 GCA_947565475.1 uncultured Eubacteriaceae bacterium | reverse complement strand
GGACGCTCTTATGCAAGCCAACAGGGCAAATAAGGCTAAAAGTACGTTTCTTTCCAATATGTCTCACGATATTCGTACTCCTATGAACGCTATTGTCGGTTTTACTTCCCTTGCTATAAACCATATTGACAACACGGAACAAGTGGAAGAGTATCTTAAAAAGATTATGTCGTCCGGAAATCATTTGCTGAGTCTTATTAATGATATTTTGGATATGAGTCGTATTGAGAGCGGGCGGATACAATTAGATGAAAAGCCGTGCAGTATGCCCGATATTCTCCACGGACTCCGAAATATTTTACAAGCGGACGTTCACGCAAAACAGCTTGAGCTATATATAGACACCGTGGACGTTTTAGACGAGGATATTTTATGTGACAAACTCCGTTTAAATCAAGTTCTTTTAAATCTTTTGAGCAATTCTGTCAAATATACTCCGGCTGGCGGGACAGTTACTATGAGAATAACGGAAAAAGCAGGGGCGCCGGCTGGCTACGCTAATTATGAGTTTCATATTCAGGATACCGGAATAGGTATGAGCGAGGAATTTGTGGAGCATATTTTTGAGCCCTTTGAGAGGGAGCAGAATTTTACTATAAGCAGGATTCAGGGAACAGGACTTGGCATGGCGATTACAAAAAATATCGTCGATATGATGAACGGCTCTATTGAAGTTAAAAGCGAGCAGGGTGTGGGCAGTGAATTTACGGTTTGCTTCACTTTCCGTCTGCATTCTAAGGCTAAGAAGCTTCCTTCTATGCCGGAATTGAAAAATTGCAGGGCGCTGGTTGTGGACGATGATTTTAACACTTGCGACAGCGTCTCATATATGCTTTCCCAGTTCGGAATGAGGGCGGAATGGACTTTGTCAGGAAAGGAAGCTGTACTCCGTACCCATCAGGCTCTTACAAGGGGCGACGATTACTGCGTGTATATTATCGACTGGCTAATGCCGGACATGAACGGCATAGAGGTCACCCGAAGAATCAGAAAAGAAATGGGGGAGAATGTTCCGATTATCATTTTAACAGCCTACGACTGGTATGATATTGAGAATGAGGCGAAAGAGGCGGGTGTTACGGCGTTTTGCAGTAAACCTCTGTTTTTGTCAGAGCTTAGCAGCTGCTTAAACTCGGTTATAAATAAAGATAATTTAATTGACAGCAAGCCGGAGAGAGAATCAGAGAAGCTTAGAGCGGGACGTATTTTACTTGCCGAAGACGTTGAGCTTAATCAGGAAATAGCGGTGACAATTTTAGGCGACGCCGGATTTTCCACCGAAGTAGCCGAGAATGGTCAAATGGCTGTGGATATGCTGGAAAAATCAGACCCGGGATATTATCAGTTAATACTTATGGATGTTCAAATGCCTATAATGAACGGTTATGAGGCGACTAAAGCGATTCGTAAGCTTGATAATAAAGAATTGGCGTCTATACCTATTTTGGCTATGACAGCCAATGCCTTTGAGGAAGACAAAATAGAGGCGATAAACTCGGGAATGAACGGACATATTTCAAAGCCCATTGATGTAAAAGTATTATTCGATGTATTGGACGACATATTGAGTTAAGTTAGACCTGTTCGATAACCTAAGCTTGTGATATTGACAAAAGATTTTTTTGCCGTACGAGGGCTAATTTTCGCGGTAATATTTGTTATTTGTATTTCAAGAAAATTAGGCAAAGTAATGGCGGGAAAAGATTTGTCAAGGGGTATGGCGGAGGTTATTGAACAGGTCTAATTAATTTTCAAATATAAAAAACTGAAAGAGACAAAAGTTTCTTTCAGTTTTTTATATTTATTATTTTGATGTTATTAAAACTCAATATCATATTTTCTCAAAATCTCTATACCTTTATCGTAAGAGCTAAAGTCTATAATATCGTCTGTTTCGAGCATAATATCGAAAGTATCCTCAAGCTCGGCGACAAGGCTCATATGTCCGACAGAGTCCCAGTTCTCAACACCCTGATAAGTTAATTGTGAATTAACCTTATCTTCTGATAACTCAAGGCTTTTTACAAACGCTTCTTTATACTTATCTATATTTGTCATAAAATAAAACCTCCTGTTGATTATAGTATATATTTTTTATATCGGCGAAAAGCGTGTTTTTATTAATAGACTCTTTTGAAACTTTATTTATATTACAATTAAGGAAAAAATAAAAAGTCATTTATAGTCAAACCACTTGAAAAATAAACAAGTTTGGCGGGTTAAAATTATTTTCCCGGCGTTAGCGTCATAACTATACTCTCTTTCTGTGGTTTGCGAAAATAATTTAAACCGACAAGAGAAGTCACCCTCTTTTTAAGCGGTGAACTTCTCTTATATTTAGCGGGAGTGCAAGCTCCCGCTGAATATAAAGGCGAATATTTTCGCCCTTGGTTATGAGGATTTTTGTATAGCAAAAATTCAAGTAGTCTATTAGACTTCTTTCGAAACTTCAAGTTTATAGAAGTAACGTCTGAAAAAAATATTTAATTTAATGCTTCTTTACGCTTTCGGCATTTAAAAAAGCAAAATGCCTTTCGCTAAACCATTAAATAAAATATTTTTTTATTGAATAGTCATAATTTTATAGTTTCGAAAGAAGTCTATTATTAAAATTTTTTTAGGTATACAGACGATAAAATTAAAAAAACGTAATATCCCCTGCTACTGGGAACCGCCGTCCACACGTATAACTTGTCCATTAATAAATGAGGCTTTTGATGACGCCAGAAAAACGACTGTTTCAGCTATTTCCTCAGGGTTGGCCAGTCTTTCCATAGCTGAACGGTGAAGCAGGTGTTCTTTAGCTATATTGGCGAATATTCCTACCATTTCCGTATCGCTCGCTCCCGGTGCCACAGCGTTCACCCTGATACCCAAAGGAGCCATTTCCGCCCCAAGGCATTTTGAAAAAGAGATTATAGCGGCCTTTGACGGCCCATAAACGCAGTTTCCGGCGTTTGAGTCCATACCCGCCGTAGAGGCGATATTTATAATAGAGCCTGACTTTTGGCGTGTCATACGTTTTAAAACATATCTTGATAAAATCATGGGAGCGAAAGTATTTATTGAGAAAACTTCTTCCATTGTTTTTGAGGAAGTCAGCGGAAAAGAGGCGGCGTGTCCTATACCGGCGTTATTAACCAAAATATCAATATTCTTCTTTTCTTTAAATATGCTCTCAAAACCTTTTTTTATACTTTCCTCGGAGTTAAGTTCAAAATAGACGGGTTTGATAATAACGCCGTTGTCTTCTGAGATTGTTTTTATGGTTTCCTCAAATTCTTTATTAGGTTTTCTCGCGCATGCCCATATATTTGCCCCGTTTTCAGCGAGTTTTTTAACCACGGCCGCCCCGATGCCTCTGTTAGAACCTGTTACAACCGCGTTTTTACCCTCCAGTTCTCTACACATATTAATTTTCCTTTCATAATTATAAATTTAACCGACTGAGGAAATCTAAATACTTAAAACGTAAATTACTTATGTGTCAGACTTCTGTCGGTTATGAGCGGACTTTTCCAGGAAATATTGGAAAAGTATGATGTTTTTATGAAATAAATAATGAAAATAAATGTTGACTATTCTCCAAAATAGACAAATCTTGACATATTTTCTATCATTTTATAGCCGTCCCAAATAAACTCAAGACCCATTGTTTCTCCCAAAGGCACTATTCTGTCCACTCCTCGTACACCATTTTTAAAAACAAGTTCTTTGATTTCCTCTTTATTTTCTCCTAAAAAAGAAATAGTCTGACATTGTTTTGTGAGAATAGGGACAATCTCTGAGATGTTTTTGGCGTCATACTCAAAAAAATAGCCTCCTCCGTTTTTATAATCCATAAGATTGGGAGTAAGTTTCTTAACGTCAATTCTCATAATTAAATTATTCCCTTGCTTGTTTAAAGAAACGTTTTGAGACGACATAGCGAGGGAACAAAAAGAGTTATATTTGTCAACAGCCTGAACAGGTTTCATATCATAATCATTTTTGACTAAAATCTCAAGTTCTTTCCAAAATATCTCTTTTGCCTCTTTGATTTTACCGCCTGTCCAGACAACAATTCTTGGGGAACTGCAGGCGTTTTGGTCGGTGTAATAGGTATCAGTGTAAAATCCTTTCGCTGTTTTTTTAATATCCGATTGTAAGTATTTTTCAGAGTTTATCACGGCGACGGAAAACCTGTCGGCGAAAGTCATTTCTATTCCGCGAGGGGGAAGCTTAGCTTGTCTTATTGTTTCAATGGTTCTGTTTCCTCCCCATATAATTCGGACGTCGCATATTGACGAAAGCTCTTCGGTTATTAAATTACTATGTTCATATCGGACTATGCAGAAGTATGGCTTTAAATTGGAGAATTTTCCGTTTAACAAAGCATTGATAGCGTCGCTTATAATATTAACCTGCTCGAATTGTTTATTTGAAACCCTTATAATATTTATGTTGCCGGCGAGAACGGAAGAAGTCATCGACACGGCGAAATTTACGGGAACGTTTGATGGGGCTATATGAAAAGCTATTCCCCTGCCGAGTCTGTTTTTATGGTCAGGGTGTTTGTTTTTCGCGGTGACAAGAGATGATTTTCTTATCCAATAAGCGTAAGAGATAACGTCGATATATCCACGTACTCTTTTATCGTTCAAAAGTTCTTTAGAAAGTTCAGACAAGAAGTCAACCGCTTTATCGGAAAACATCGGCAAAACGGGAACGTTTGGCATATTATTTAAGACGTCAAAGTTACCGACTAAAAATTCTATATCATTTGAATTTATCCGCATAAGTATCGCTGCACCCCCTTAATTCGGCGTTTTTCAATCTTCCTATTATTTCTATATATTTTCCCTTTCGACCGCAGGGACAGTTGTCCTCACCTATGACAATTCCCTCATCTTCCGTTAGCAAGGAATGACCCGGATATGAGTGGGGCAAGACGGAAACAACTTGCATAATACCTTTTTTACCTATATCGAGCGGTTTGAAGTCCTTAGGGTCTCTTATAATCACGTCTGAGTAAATACTGGCGTGTAAATGCCCGTACTCACACTCGGCGTAGATACATCCTGTCTGCTCTACCATTCCATAGTGGTCTAAAAAATGCTTTATCCCGCATAATTTCTTAAAACGGTCTTTAAAGTCGTTTCGGGAAAGGGCTTCTTCCTGTAATTTTTTCCAGCCACCTCCCGTCATCAGAAACGCTTCCGACATATCGAAAAATTTTCCAAGTTTTAATAACTCTTTATAAAAATGCTGCCATACCATAAAAGTAAATCCAAAAATAATAAACCGCTGCCCTTTATATTTATCAAGAAAGTTTTGCAGCTTCTCAAAATTTAAACTCATATCATCGTTTAAAACGTAAACGGTTTCTTTTGACACGATATTTAAACCGATAATCGCCGCTCCTCTCGCCGAGAACATTTTTCTGTCCTTTAAAACTGAATGAGTGTCAATAACGAGCATAGGCAGGCGCTTCTTTCCCCAGTAATCGCTTAAAATTTTTATCATAACTTTTTGCTGAGATATCGCCGTCTCCTTATCCACAAAAATTTTAGAGACAGCCTGCCCCGTGGTTCCTGATGAAGTCATTGTTTTAAAAACGTCTTCCCGGTTTACGCTTAACAAATCATATTCCTTAAAAAGCCTCACAGGGAAAAAGGGAATGTCTGACACGGATTTAACATTTTCTTCTTTATAGCCAACGGCGTTTAAAAAGCTGCTGTACTCGGCGCAGTGTTTTCTGTGAAATTCAGTTAAAAGCATTAATTCTTTTCTAAGTAAAATTTCTTTGTCATTTTTATTAAGCTCATAGGGATTTAATTGATAAAAATCATCTATCATTTATCTTGCTCCATTCATCTGTAATTCGTTTGGCTATAAGCTCACCTGTTAATCCCGCCCGCTCCCAGACAAATTTTTGAGAGCCGGCGGCGGTGTAGGTATCTTGAAATCCTATAAAAACCTGTTTCGGCGTATTATTTAAAGTGGCTTTAACCTCCGCCACCGCGCTTCCCATACCGCCAATGACGTTATGTTCCTCAACCGTCACAATCATTTTATGTTTTTTGAATATATCCTCAAGACCTTCTTTGTCAATAGGTTTAATAGTGTGAGCGTTTATAACGGAACAACTGATTCCGCTTTCAGCTAATAATTTTTCAGCCCTCAAGGACTCGTTTACCATTAACCCCGTTGCTATAATGGCTATATCATTACCCTTTTTCAGTTCTTTGAGTTTTCCGGGGATAAACTCATAATCTTCTTTGTATACTATAGGGCAGTTTAGACCTCCGCTGAGGCGGATATACATAGGCCCCTTAGTTTTTGATGCGTAGTCAACAATTTTCATAGCCTCCAGACTGTCCGCCGGGGAAAATACAGTAATTCCGGGAAGCGCCCTTATGAAAGCCAAATCTTCCGTCGCCCAGTGGGATACTCCGGATTTAGCAGCCACAACTCCCGCCGATGAGCCGATGATTTTAACGTCGCAGCCCAGATAAGAAAGATGCTGCCTTATATGCTCAAGGCTTCTCACGGCGATAAAAGAGGCGTAAGTTGTGGCGAAAACACAATCCCCCTCCATAGCCAGGCCAGCGGCTATTCCAATCATATTTTGCTCAGCTATGCCAACGTTTAAAAATTTATCGGGATAGCTTGTCATATATCTCTCCATACCGGATAGAACAGCCAAATCAGCGGTCAAAAGCTTTAAGTTATTTTTATTTTCCGCTATTTCCGGCATCTTCACACCGAAGACCGAGCCTCTCTGTCCGAGTCTTGACCATATTCTTATATCTTTAGACGTTACACTCATTTCTCAGCCCTCTTTTCCAAGTATCTCATTTCTCGCCGTGTCATACTGTTCTTTTGTAAGTGTATGATGATGCCATTCTCTTTTGTTCTCAATAAATGACACGCCTTTTCCCTTAATTGTATCCGCTATAATAATATGGGGTTTTAAAGGCTCGCTTTCGGAAAAAGCCTTTAAAAGTTGGCTTATGTTATGTCCGTCGCATTTTGACACAAACCAGTTAAAACTCCTCATTTTTTCTCCCAAATCCTCTATGCCCATAACGTCCTCCGTATCCCCGTCATAGGATAAATGATTCCTGTCGATTATAACTGTGATATTATCTAATTTAAAATGAGCCGCCGACATAAAACCCTCCCATACGGAACCCTCATTAAGCTCGCCGTCTCCCATTAAGATGTAAACTTTATTATCTCGTTTACGCTCTTTGAAGCTTAATCCTATTCCTATTCCCACGGAAATGGCCATACCAAGGCTTCCTCCGGAATACTCCAAACCGATTTCTTTTCTCTCGGGATAACCTGTGAGTCTGCCACCGTCTTTTTGAAACTCAAGAATTTCTTCATAGGGAATAAAGCCCGCTTCCGCGAGAGCCGGAATATGGGCGAGAACACAATGATTTTTACTTGGGATAAATCTGTCTCTGTCAGCGTTAAGAGGATTTCTGGGGTTTATATTTAAAACCTCGCCGTATAAAGCCGCCATTATCTCAATACAGGACAAACTACCGCCCAAATGGGAACCGTTTTTTTCGGAGGCAAGCGCCATATCTAAAGCGGAAAGCCTCATTCTCTCAGCCATTTCATTTAATCTTTTAATATTTTCTTCCGAACAATTTATACTCATAATCTGCCTCCATCGACAACCATAATATGTCCTGTAATATAAGACGCCTCATCTGACGCTAAAAAAGCGGCGGCTTTAGCTATCTCCTCCGGTTTTCCCATACGTCCCATAGGCGTTCTGTCAATTACTTTAGCCATCTCGTCATCTGATTTGTAATGGCCCATATCTGTTTCAATAAGCCCTGGGGAGATACCGTTTACACGTATGCCCAAAGGCGCGAGCTCTTTGGCGATTGATTTTGTTATCCATATCAGCGCCGCCTTGCTTGAGCCGTAAGCCAAATATCCCGGATTATGCTCCATTCCGCCTACGGAGCACATATTAATTATAGAGCCGCTTTTCTGTCTTATCATTTTTCTGCTTACAAGTTGTGTAATCAATATTTGAGCGAATACGTTGATTTCATATACATCACGTATTGATTTAAGGGACGTCATAGACAACAGCCCGCCGTGAGGAACACCGGCGTTATTAATGAGCGCGTCTATATTTTTACGTTCGCTTATAATATCTTTTATTCCTGCCTTAATCTCCTCTTCTTTGCTTAAATCAAAATACACAGGTTTAATTAAAACGTTATATTTTTCGCTTAGCCCGTTTATATCTTTTTCAAATTCGCTGTTTTCCTTTCTCGCGCACGCCCATATATTATAGCCTCTTTCCGCGAATTCTTTTAAAAGGGCTTTTCCGATGCCTCTGTTGCTTCCCGTGATAATCACGTTTTTATTAGCCGATGCCATATTTCTCACCCCATAGATATTATTTGAGCGATTTTTAATTGACAGAGGAAGTTCACTGTTTTTTAAGCGGGGGAACTTCCTCTTGTATTCATTGGGAGTGTAAACTCACTCTGAATACAAAGGTACTTTCGCCGTTGGTTACTGGAATTTTACCGTTAACTTGAAATTTTTATATTATAATCTGTCATAAAGTATACTTTATGACAGATTATAATATAAAAATTTCAAGTTAACGGTAAAATTCCAGTAACCAACGGCGAAAGTACCTTTGTATTCAGAGTGAGTTTACACTCCCAATGAATACAAGAGGAAGTTCCCCCGCTTAAAAAACAGTGAACTTCCTCTGTCAATTAAAAATCGCTCAAATAATATCTATGGGGTGAGAAATATGGCATCGGCTAATAAAAACGTGATTATCACGGGAAGCAACAGAGGCATCGGAAAAGCCCTTTTAAAAGAATTCGCGGAAAGAGGCTATAATATATGGGCGTGCGCGAGAAAGGAAAACAGCGAATTTGAAAAAGATATAAACGGGCTAAGCGAAAAATATAACGTTTTAATTAAACCTGTGTATTTTGATTTAAGCAAAGAAGAGGAGATTAAGGCAGGAATAAAAGATATTATAAGCGAACGTAAAAATATAGACGCGCTCATTAATAACGCCGGTGTTCCTCACGGCGGGCTGTTGTCTATGACGTCCCTTAAATCAATACGTGATGTATATGAAATCAACGTATTCGCTCAAATATTGATTACACAACTTGTAAGCAGAAAAATGATAAGACAGAAAAGCGGCTCTATAATTAATATGTGCTCCGTAGGCGGAATGGAGCATAATCCGGGATATTTGGCTTACGGCTCAAGCAAGGCGGCGCTGATATGGATAACAAAATCAATCGCCAAAGAGCTCGCGCCTTTGGGCATACGTGTAAACGGTATCTCCCCAGGGCTTATTGAAACAGATATGGGCCATTACAAATCAGATGACGAGATGGCTAAAGTAATTGACAGAACGCCTATGGGACGTATGGGAAAACCGGAGGAGATAGCTAAAGCCGCCGCTTTTTTAGCGTCAGATGAGGCGTCTTATATTACAGGACATATTATGGTTGTCGATGGAGGCAGATTATGAGTATAAATTGTTCGGAAGAAAATATTAAAAGATTAAATGAAATGGCTGAGAGAATGAGGCTTTCCGCTTTAGATATGGCGCTTGCCTCCGAAAAAAACGGTTCCCATTTGGGCGGTAGTTTGTCCTGTATTGAGATAATGGCGGCTTTATACGGCGAGGTTTTAAATATAAACCCCAGAAATCCTCTTAACGCTGACAGAGACAGATTTATCCCAAGTAAAAATCATTGTGTTCTCGCCCATATTCCGGCTCTCGCGGAAGCGGGCTTTATTCCCTATGAAGAAATTCTTGAGTTTCAAAAAGACGGTGGCAGACTCACAGGTTATCCCGAGAGAAAAGAAATCGGTTTGGAGTATTCCGGAGGAAGCCTTGGTATGGCCATTTCCGTGGGAATAGGAATAGGATTAAGCTTCAAAGAGCGTAAACGAGATAATAAAGTTTACATCTTAATGGGAGACGGCGAGCTTAATGAGGGTTCCGTATGGGAGGGTTTTATGTCGGCGGCTCATTTTAAATTAGATAATATCACAGTTATAATCGACAGGAATCATTTATCCTATGACGGGGATACGGAGGACGTTATGGGCATAGAGGATTTGGGAGAAAAAATGAGGAGTTTTAACTGGTTTGTGTCAAAATGCGACGGACATAACATAAGCCAACTTTTAAAGGCTTTTTCCGAAAGCGAGCCTTTAAAACCCCATATTATTATAGCGGATACAATTAAGGGAAAAGGCGTGTCATTTATTGAGAACAAAAGAGAATGGCATCATCATACACTTACAAAAGAACAGTATGACACGGCGAGAAATGAGATACTTGGAAAAGAGGGCTGAGAAATGAGTGTAACGTCTAAAGATATAAGAATATGGTCAAGACTCGGACAGAGAGGCTCGGTCTTCGGTGTGAAGATGCCGGAAATAGCGGAAAATAAAAATAACTTAAAGCTTTTGACCGCTGATTTGGCTGTTCTATCCGGTATGGAGAGATATATGACAAGCTATCCCGATAAATTTTTAAACGTTGGCATAGCTGAGCAAAATATGATTGGAATAGCCGCTGGCCTGGCTATGGAGGGGGATTGTGTTTTCGCCACAACTTACGCCTCTTTTATCGCCGTGAGAAGCCTTGAGCATATAAGGCAGCATCTTTCTTATCTGGGCTGCGACGTTAAAATCATCGGCTCATCGGCGGGAGTTGTGGCTGCTAAATCCGGAGTATCCCACTGGGCGACGGAAGATTTGGCTTTCATAAGGGCGCTTCCCGGAATTACTGTATTTTCCCCGGCGGACAGTCTGGAGGCTATGAAAATTGTTGACTACGCATCAAAAACTAAGGGGCCTATGTATATCCGCCTCAGCGGAGGTCTAAACTGCCCTATAGTATACAAAGAAGATTATGAGTTTATCCCCGGAAAACTCAAAGAACTGAAAAAGGGTAATGATATAGCCATTATAGCAACGGGGTTAATGGTAAACGAGTCCTTGAGGGCTGAAAAATTATTAGCTGAAAGCGGAATCAGTTGTTCCGTTATAAACGCTCACACTATTAAACCTATTGACAAAGAAGGTCTTGAGGATATATTCAAAAAACATAAAATGATTGTGACGGTTGAGGAACATAACGTCATTGGCGGTATGGGAAGCGCGGTGGCGGAGGTTAAAGCCACTTTAAATAATACGCCGAAACAGGTTTTTATAGGATTTCAAGATACCTACACCGCCGCCGGCTCTCAAAAATTTGTCTGGGAGCGGGCGGGATTAACAGGTGAGCTTATAGCCAAACGAATTACAGATGAATGGAGCAAGATAAATGATAGATGATTTTTATCAATTAAATCCCTATGAGCTTAATAAAAATGACAAAGAAATTTTACTTAGAAAAGAATTAATGCTTTTAACTGAATTTCACAGAAAACACTGCGCCGAGTACAGCAGCTTTTTAAACGCCGTTGGCTATAAAGAAGAAAATGTTAAATCCGTGTCAGACATTCCCTTTTTCCCTGTGAGGCTTTTTAAGGAATATGATTTGTTAAGCGTAAACCGGGAAGACGTTTTTAAAACAATGACTTCATCAGGAACCACGGGGCAGGCTGTCTCTAAAATTTTTGTGGATAAGGAGACGGCGATATCTCAGCAAAAAGTTATGATAAAAATTTTAAGCGATTACTGGGGAAAGAAGCGCCTGCCTATGCTCGTTATTGACACTCATTCAGTTTTAAAGGACAGAAAAATGTTCTCGGCGAGAGGAGCGGCGATTATCGGTTTAAATATCGTGTCAAAAGAAACCGTTTACGTTTTAAACGATGATATGAGTTTAAATTTTGAGAAGCTGCAAAACTTTCTTGATAAATATAAAGGGCAGCGGTTTATTATTTTTGGATTTACTTTTATGGTATGGCAGCATTTTTATAAAGAGTTATTAAAACTTGGAAAATTTTTCGATATGTCGGAAGCGTTTCTGATGACGGGAGGTGGCTGGAAAAAATTACAGGAAGAAGCCCTTTCCCGAAACGACTTTAAAGACCGTTTTAAGAAATTATGCGGGATAAAGCATTTTTTAGACCACTATGGAATGGTAGAGCAGACAGGATGTATCTACGCCGAGTGTGAGTACGGGCATTTACACGCCAGTATTTACTCAGACGTGATTATAAGAGACCCTAAGGACTTCAAACCGCTCGATATAGGTAAAAAAGGTATTATGCAAGTTGTTTCCGTCTTGCCCCACTCATATCCGGGTCATTCCTTGCTAACGGAAGATGAGGGAATTGTCATAGGTGAGGACAACTGTCCCTGCGGTCGAAAGGGAAAATATATAGAAATAATAGGAAGATTGAAAAACGCCGAATTAAGGGGGTGCAGCGATACTTATGCGGATAAATTCAAATGATATAGAATTTTTAGTCGGTAACTTTGACGTCTTAAATAATATGCCAAACGTTCCCGTTTTGCCGATGTTTTCCGATAAAGCGGTTGACTTCTTGTCTGAACTTTCTAAAGAACTTTTGAACGATAAAAGAGTACGTGGATATATCGACGTTATCTCTTACGCTTATTGGATAAGAAAATCATCTCTTGTCACCGCGAAAAACAAACACCCTGACCATAAAAACAGACTCGGCAGGGGAATAGCTTTTCATATAGCCCCATCAAACGTTCCCGTAAATTTCGCCGTGTCGATGACTTCTTCCGTTCTCGCCGGCAACATAAATATTATAAGGGTTTCAAATAAACAATTCGAGCAGGTTAATATTATAAGCGACGCTATCAATGCTTTGTTAAACGGAAAATTCTCCAATTTAAAGCCATACTTCTGCATAGTCCGATATGAACATAGTAATTTAATAACCGAAGAGCTTTCGTCAATATGCGACGTCCGAATTATATGGGGAGGAAACAGAACCATTGAAACAATAAGACAAGCTAAGCTTCCCCCTCGCGGAATAGAAATGACTTTCGCCGACAGGTTTTCCGTCGCCGTGATAAACTCTGAAAAATACTTACAATCGGATATTAAAAAAACAGCGAAAGGATTTTACACTGATACCTATTACACCGACCAAAACGCCTGCAGTTCCCCAAGAATTGTTGTCTGGACAGGCGGTAAAATCAAAGAGGCAAAAGAGATATTTTGGAAAGAACTTGAGATTTTAGTCAAAAATGATTATGATATGAAACCTGTTCAGGCTGTTGACAAATATAACTCTTTTTGTTCCCTCGCTATGTCGTCTCAAAACGTTTCTTTAAACAAGCAAGGGAATAATTTAATTATGAGAATTGACGTTAAGAAACTTACTCCCAATCTTATGGATTATAAAAACGGAGGAGGCTATTTTTTTGAGTATGACGCCAAAAACATCTCAGAGATTGTCCCTATTCTCACAAAACAATGTCAGACTATTTCTTTTTTAGGAGAAAATAAAGAGGAAATCAAAGAACTTGTTTTTAAAAATGGTGTACGAGGAGTGGACAGAATAGTGCCTTTGGGAGAAACAATGGGTCTTGAGTTTATTTGGGACGGCTATAAAATGATAGAAAATATGTCAAGATTTGTCTATTTTGGAGAATAGTCAACATTTATTTTCATTATTTATTTCATAAAAACATCATACTTTTCCAATATTTCCTGGAAAAGTCCGCTCATAACCGACAGAAGTCTGACACATAAGTAATTTACGTTTTAAGTATTTAGATTTCCTCAGTCGGTTAAATTTATAATTATGAAAGGAAAATTAATATGTGTAGAGAACTGGAGGGTAAAAACGCGGTTGTAACAGGTTCTAACAGAGGCATCGGGGCGGCCGTGGTTAAAAAACTCGCTGAAAACGGGGCAAATATATGGGCATGCGCGAGAAAACCTAATAAAGAATTTGAGGAAACCATAAAAACAATCTCAGAAGACAACGGCGTTATTATCAAACCCGTCTATTTTGAACTTAACTCCGAGGAAAGTATAAAAAAAGGTTTTGAGAGCATATTTAAAGAAAAGAAGAATATTGATATTTTGGTTAATAACGCCGGTATAGGACACGCCGCCTCTTTTCCGCTGACTTCCTCAAAAACAATGGAAGAAGTTTTCTCAATAAATACTTTCGCTCCCATGATTTTATCAAGATATGTTTTAAAACGTATGACACGCCAAAAGTCAGGCTCTATTATAAATATCGCCTCTACGGCGGGTATGGACTCAAACGCCGGAAACTGCGTTTATGGGCCGTCAAAGGCCGCTATAATCTCTTTTTCAAAATGCCTTGGGGCGGAAATGGCTCCTTTGGGTATCAGGGTGAACGCTGTGGCACCGGGAGCGAGCGATACGGAAATGGTAGGAATATTCGCCAATATAGCTAAAGAACACCTGCTTCACCGTTCAGCTATGGAAAGACTGGCCAACCCTGAGGAAATAGCTGAAACAGTCGTTTTTCTGGCGTCATCAAAAGCCTCATTTATTAATGGACAAGTTATACGTGTGGACGGCGGTTCCCAGTAGCAGGGGATATTACGTTTTTTTAATTTTATCGTCTGTATACCTAAAAAAATTTTAATAATAGACTTCTTTCGAAACTATAAAATTATGACTATTCAATAAAAAAATATTTTATTTAATGGTTTAGCGAAAGGCATTTTGCTTTTTTAAATGCCGAAAGCGTAAAGAAGCATTAAATTAAATATTTTTTTCAGACGTTACTTCTATAAACTTGAAGTTTCGAAAGAAGTCTAATAGACTACTTGAATTTTTGCTATACAAAAATCCTCATAACCAAGGGCGAAAATATTCGCCTTTATATTCAGCGGGAGCTTGCACTCCCGCTAAATATAAGAGAAGTTCACCGCTTAAAAAGAGGGTGACTTCTCTTGTCGGTTTAAATTATTTTCGCAAACCACAGAAAGAGAGTATAGTTATGACGCTAACGCCGGGAAAATAATTTTAACCCGCCAAACTTGTTTATTTTTCAAGTGGTTTGACTATAAATGACTTTTTATTTTTTCCTTAATTGTAATATAAATAAAGTTTCAAAAGAGTCTATTAATAAAAACACGCTTTTCGCCGATATAAAAAATATATACTATAATCAACAGGAGGTTTTATTTTATGACAAATATAGATAAGTATAAAGAAGCGTTTGTAAAAAGCCTTGAGTTATCAGAAGATAAGGTTAATTCACAATTAACTTATCAGGGTGTTGAGAACTGGGACTCTGTCGGACATATGAGCCTTGTCGCCGAGCTTGAGGATACTTTCGATATTATGCTCGAAACAGACGATATTATAGACTTTAGCTCTTACGATAAAGGTATAGAGATTTTGAGAAAATATGATATTGAGTTTTAATAACATCAAAATAATAAATATAAAAAACTGAAAGAAACTTTTGTCTCTTTCAGTTTTTTATATTTGAAAATTAATTAGACCTGTTCAATAACCTCCGCCATACCCCTTGACAAATCTTTTCCCGCCATTACTTTGCCTAATTTTCTTGAAATACAAATAACAAATATTACCGCGAAAATTAGCCCTCGTACGGCAAAAAAATCTTTTGTCAATATCACAAGCTTAGGTTATCGAACAGGTCTAACTTAACTCAATATGTCGTCCAATACATCGAATAATACTTTTACATCAATGGGCTTTGAAATATGTCCGTTCATTCCCGAGTTTATCGCCTCTATTTTGTCTTCCTCAAAGGCATTGGCTGTCATAGCCAAAATAGGTATAGACGCCAATTCTTTATTATCAAGCTTACGAATCGCTTTAGTCGCCTCATAACCGTTCATTATAGGCATTTGAACATCCATAAGTATTAACTGATAATATCCCGGGTCTGATTTTTCCAGCATATCCACAGCCATTTGACCATTCTCGGCTACTTCGGTGGAAAATCCGGCGTCGCCTAAAATTGTCACCGCTATTTCCTGATTAAGCTCAACGTCTTCGGCAAGTAAAATACGTCCCGCTCTAAGCTTCTCTGATTCTCTCTCCGGCTTGCTGTCAATTAAATTATCTTTATTTATAACCGAGTTTAAGCAGCTGCTAAGCTCTGACAAAAACAGAGGTTTACTGCAAAACGCCGTAACACCCGCCTCTTTCGCCTCATTCTCAATATCATACCAGTCGTAGGCTGTTAAAATGATAATCGGAACATTCTCCCCCATTTCTTTTCTGATTCTTCGGGTGACCTCTATGCCGTTCATGTCCGGCATTAGCCAGTCGATAATATACACGCAGTAATCGTCGCCCCTTGTAAGAGCCTGATGGGTACGGAGTACAGCTTCCTTTCCTGACAAAGTCCATTCCGCCCTCATTCCGAACTGGGAAAGCATATATGAGACGCTGTCGCAAGTGTTAAAATCATCGTCCACAACCAGCGCCCTGCAATTTTTCAATTCCGGCATAGAAGGAAGCTTCTTAGCCTTAGAATGCAGACGGAAAGTGAAGCAAACCGTAAATTCACTGCCCACACCCTGCTCGCTTTTAACTTCAATAGAGCCGTTCATCATATCGACGATATTTTTTGTAATCGCCATGCCAAGTCCTGTTCCCTGAATCCTGCTTATAGTAAAATTCTGCTCCCTCTCAAAGGGCTCAAAAATATGCTCCACAAATTCCTCGCTCATACCTATTCCGGTATCCTGAATATGAAACTCATAATTAGCGTAGCCAGCCGGCGCCCCTGCTTTTTCCGTTATTCTCATAGTAACTGTCCCGCCAGCCGGAGTATATTTGACAGAATTGCTCAAAAGATTTAAAAGAACTTGATTTAAACGGAGTTTGTCACATAAAATATCCTCGTCTAAAACGTCCACGGTGTCTATATATAGCTCAAGCTGTTTTGCGTGAACGTCCGCTTGTAAAATATTTCGGAGTCCGTGGAGAATATCGGGCATACTGCACGGCTTTTCATCTAATTGTATCCGCCCGCTCTCAATACGACTCATATCCAAAATATCATTAATAAGACTCAGCAAATGATTTCCGGACGACATAATCTTTTTAAGATACTCTTCCACTTGTTCCGTGTTGTCAATATGGTTTATAGCAAGGGAAGTAAAACCGACAATAGCGTTCATAGGAGTACGAATATCGTGAGACATATTGGAAAGAAACGTACTTTTAGCCTTATTTGCCCTGTTGGCTTGCATAAGAGCGTCC
>CANOGI010000013.1 GCA_947565475.1 uncultured Eubacteriaceae bacterium | reverse complement strand
AGTGCCCAGAGACGGAATCGAACCGCCGACACGAGGATTTTCAGTCCTCTGCTCTACCGACTGAGCTATCTGGGCATGTCAAACAACAGATATTATTATAATACACAAATATTACTTTGTCAATACATTTTTTTAAAAATTTTTAAATATCTATACAATCAAACAAGATATAAAAAATCGGAAAAATTATAGTAACCGACGGTGAAAATATTCGCCTTTATATTCAAAGTGAGCTTGCATTTCCTATGAATACAAAACCTCTGTCTGTTAAATTAAAGAGTATTGTACTCAGTTGGTGTTAAATATCCACGCTTAAAAATCGTATAACTTTTTTGGTTGGTTAAACTCAAAATATAATTGATGAAAATATTTGACTATATAAATTTTCTCATCTCATTCGCTATGCCTCATAGAAAAAAATTTTTTTAACAATATTTCAAAAACACTTTATTTATTCTTAAATTTGGGTTAATATATTAAGTAGATGAAATATCACTCTTTATATCAGTATAATTATAACACTGATAAAATAAAAATATTCAGACAGACTTTTTATAATTTAACGGAGGAATATATGTCCGATAAAATTTTGATAATAGACGGAAACAGTATAATAAACAGAGCTTTTTACGGTGTACCTCTCCTTACTAATAAAAACGGTGAGTTTACAAATGCGGTATACGGCTTTTTAAATATATTATTTAAACTCATTGACGACGAGAACCCTAAGTTCGCGGCGGTAGCCTTTGACCTAAAGGCGCCTACCTTTCGCCACATTAAGTATAAGGAATATAAAGGCACAAGAAAAGGTATGCCTGATGAGCTCGCCACGCAGATGCCCATATTAAAAAACATTCTTAATAAAATGAATATTAAGATATATGAGAAAGAGGGGTATGAAGCGGACGATATACTTGGAACAATAGCAAAAAAAACAGAGGCCGAGGGACTTATCCCAATAGTTGTTTCCGGTGACCGTGACCTTCTGCAAATCGCCACAGACACAATAAAAATAAGAATACCTAAAACAAAAGGCGGAAAAACAGAAATAGAAGATTATCTGTTAAAGGACGTAATTGAGCGTTACGGCGTTACCCCGACAGAATTTATAGAGGTTAAAGCCTTAATGGGGGATACTTCTGACAATGTTCCGGGTGTTCCGAGCATAGGTGAAAAAACAGCGCTTAAAATAATATCTCAGTACAAAACCGTTGAAAACGCCATAAAAAACGCGTCTGAAATAAAACCCAAAAAAGCCTCTGAAAACTTAGAGCTGTATAAAGAACAGGCGCTTTTAAGCAAAGAGCTTGTCACAATAATAACAAATGCCGAAATAGATTTTAATCTTGAGGAAACAAGACTTACAAATATTTTTAACGACGACGCTTATTCGGAGATACGCCGCCTTGAGTTTAAAAGTATGTATCATCGGTTCAGTCTAAACGAGACATCATTTGAGAATAACGATACTCCCAATTATACACTTATTACAAAAAAGGCTGAGGCCAAACAATTTTTTATAAATATAAATCCTTGGATTGAATACGCTTATCATATAGTTATAGATAAAAGCGAAAACAATAAAATTATAGGAATATCTTTCTCATGTGAGGAAGACAGGGGGACTTTTATATGCGTAAACGATAACCTTTCGGAAAATGAGCTTTTTCATATGTCAAAAGACTTCTTCGCTGGAGAGAATCCTAAAATAGCCCATGACGCTAAAAAAGACATTCACATTCTCACCCGCCATAATATACAGCTTAAAAATTTGATTTTTGACACAATGCTCGCGGGATATATTCTTGACTCAACAAGAGAAACATATAATTACGACGATATAGCCAAAAACTTTTTAAACGAAACATATATTTCCGAAGAGGAGCTTTTGGGGAAAGGGAAAAGCAGGATAAAAATCTCATCTCTCTCTCCGAATGAGTTTATTAAATTCGTCTGTCAAAGTTCTGACATATCTTTCAGGGCTAAAGAAATAATGGAGAAAGAGTTAAAAGAAAACGGACAGGAAAACCTCTATTTCAATATAGAGTTTCCTCTTATATTTGTCCTCGCCGATATGGAACTGACGGGGATAAAAACCGACGGGGATAAACTTTCTGAATACAGTGCTGAACTTTCCGAAAAAATTGATTTTCTTGTAAAAGAAATATATAGTCTCGCCGGAGAGGAATTTAATATAAACTCCCCAAAACAGCTCGGAATAATATTATTTGAGAAATTGGGCTATAAAGGCGGCAAAAAAACAAAAACCGGCTGGTCAACATCAGCTGATGTACTTGAAAATTTAAAAGGAGAGTCTATAGTAGACAACGTGCTTGACTACAGAACATACTCAAAGTTAAAATCAACCTATGCAGACGGGCTTCTAAGTGTCATCGACGAAAAAACAAAAAGAGTATACTCAACTTTTAATCAGGCTATAACAGCGACAGGCAGAATAAGCAGTACAGAACCTAACCTTCAAAATATCCCTATAAAAATAGAGGAAGGTAAAAAACTCCGAAAGGTTTTTGTGCCGGAAAAAGATTTTGTTTTTATAGACGGGGATTATTCACAAATTGAACTGAGAATTCTCGCTCATATAGCCGACGATGAAACATTGATAAACGCTTTTAAAGACGGAGCTGATATTCACCGATTAACGGCCTCCCAGGTATTCGGAGTGCCTTTCTCAGACGTTACGCCTTTTCAAAGAAGCAGCGCCAAAGCGGTAAACTTCGGTATAATATATGGTATAAGCGCTTTCAGTTTAAGCCGTGATTTAAAAATAACAAAAAAAGAAGCCGATTCTTATATAGAGAGTTATTTCAAAAAATATCCCAATATAAAAAAATATATGACGGACTCAGTTGCTGAGGCTAAAAAATACGGTTTCTCAAGAACTCTTTACAACAGGAAAAGAAATATCCCCGAACTTTCCTCATCAAATTTCACGCAAAGGTCTTTTGGCGAGAGAGTGGCTATGAATATGCCAATCCAAGGAACAGCGGCGGATATAATAAAAATAGCTATGCTTAAAGTATATGGCAGATTAAAAAAAGAAAACCTTAAATCAAAACTTATTTTACAGGTTCACGACGAACTTTTAATCGAGGCGTATAACAATGAAAAAGAAACAGTCAAAAAAATTTTAAAAGAAGAAATGGAAACGGCGGTTTCTCTGAAAGTTCCTCTTGAGGTTGATATACATGAGGGACACGACTGGTATGAGGCAAAATAAGGATTGGTGCGTAAAATTATGAAAATAATAGGATTAACCGGAAACTCAGGAAGTGGGAAAAGCTCCGTCTGTGAGATTCTTTCCGAATACGGCGGATATATAATAGACTCTGACAAAATCGCTCATAAAAATATGAGAAAAGGAACTGATACGTATAATGAGATAAAAGAAGCTTTCGGAAATGATATTCTTTCCGCCTCCGGTGAGATAGACCGAAAGAAACTTGGGAAAAAAGTATTTTCCGATTCACATAAATTAAAAATTTTAAACGAAATAAGCTTAAAATATATTCTGCGAAAAATATCCGATGAAATAGACAACATATCAAAAAAAACAGATAAATATAAGTTTATAGTTATAGACGCCCCCCTTTTAATAGAGACAGGCTTAAACTATATATCGGACGAGATGTGGGTTGTCTACGCCGACGAAAACATACTTCTTGACAGAATAGTAAAACGTGATAAAGTTGATTTGGAATACGCTAAAAACCGCCTTAAAAATCAAAGACCTCAAAAAGAGCTCATTGCTCTCGCCGACGTTATTATAGAAAACGGCGATATTTCCCTTCCAGAACTAAAAAACAGGGTTCTCAAACATTTAAAATCATAATCGGCATCTGTCCGCTATAAGTATTCCATAAGACAAAATACGAATCAATTTTGATAAAAACGTAAAAACATAAATACCGTTTTATTTTTTATACAGACTTTTGTATAGTCAGCTATAGCGAAACAATAAAAAACATATAAATAAACTTGATATATTAATCAATTATTTTATCGTTTTACACTAAAAATCCCGCTAATCGCTATGGTGTCAAGGCTACTCGAATTTTTGTTACACAAAAATTCTCATCGTAACCGACGGTGAAAGTATTCGCCTTTGTATTCCGTGGGAGGCTGATCGCAAAACTTCGTTTTGCTGCTCTCACTTGCAACCTGGCTTGCACTCCCCCCTGAATACAAGAGGAAGTACCCCCGCTTAATAAGCATTGTACTTCCTCTGTCGGTTAAAAATATGCGTATAAGAAATAATTTTCGATTGTCAAACTCGCTTATTTTTAGATTTGCTGACTATAATAAAAAATGAGGAGATGCGTTAATGAAAAATGTGCCGGAAAAAAGATATTTCCCATATGTAAAAACAATTATCATCTTTATTTTCATAATATTGTTCGTTATGTGCTCTGTTTTATACCTTTATCCTGTAAAATACTCGGAAATTATAAGCAAATACTCAAAAAAATATAATTTGCCTGAAGAGCTTATTTACGCCGTAATAAATACCGAAAGCGGCTTCGACAAGAACGAGGTCTCCCCAAAAGGAGCGAGAGGACTTATGCAGATTATGGAAAGTACCGCCGATTGGGCAAACTCAAAAGAAAAAATCGAAAATTACGACTACAATAAAATATTTGACCCTGATCTCAATATCCATATAGGATGTTGGTACCTATCGTGGTTAAAAGAAACATATAAGGACAATACTCTTGTTTTAGCGGCTTACAACGCCGGAAGCGGCAATATATCAAAATGGCTTTCCGACGAGAGATACTCGAAAGACGGAAAAACATTGTCGGAAATTCCTTTTAAGGAAACAAAAGATTATGTAAAAAAAGTAAACTCAGCAATGACATTTTATAAATATATTTTAAAACTTCCATTCATAAATTAAAACTATTATGGCAATTCTCAGGATTTTAAACGCTAAACAATAAAAAGACGTCCTGAGTATATCAAATTTTTTTAAAACTTACTTGTATTACAGTAAATTAACGACTGAATAATTACAGCCGTAACCTATTGGAGGTTATATATGAAATCTTTTTTACTCGTTACACTGACTATTATTACAATACTTTTCTCCGGCTGTACAGACAATGGAGAAAAATCCGAATATGACTTAGAGCCAATAGACACTGATGAAAATATCACAGAAAAGACGAGCGAGGACGAAACCGATTCTGACAAATCAGCTAATTCCTCTCCCAAATACGGTGGAACTCTTAAACTTTCAATGCGTGTGCCAAAATCTTTAAACCCTTTGATAAATGAGGATATAACAGTTGACAAGATTTTAAAAATAATGTTCGAGCCTCTATTTAAAAAAGATAAAACAGGAAAAATTATTCCAAACATAGCCGAAAGTTACTCATTCTTAAACGACACTCTGACAATAAAAATAAAAGATGGCTTAAAATGGCATAACGGAGGGGCTATAACGGCAAACGACGTTATTTTCTCACTGAACATAATAAAGGCTCAAGGTGATAAATCACTGTATAAAGACGCTCTTGTAAACGTTTCCTCATACTCAAATATCGGAAACACTATAACAATAAAACTTACAAAACCTTTTTATTATTCTATATACAACCTATGTTTCCCCGTTATATCATCTGATTATTACAACGGAAAAACAAACCTTGACAGCGACGTTAATATGCGTCCATTAGGAAGCGGAAGTTTTAAATTCTCATCTTATCAGTTAGCTCATGAGCTTCTTTTAGAGAAGTGCGAGGGAATAAACGGAAGCCCCTATATAGATAAAATCTCAGCTTTAATAACCGACAGCAGAGAAACCGACCTTTACGCCTTCGAGCAGTCCGTAACAGGAGCTATACAGTCTGACGTAAGCGAATGGGGAAAATTCAGCGCGGGAAAAGAAATAAATATAACCGAATATGACACAAATGATTTTGAGTTTTTAGGATTTAATTTCAAAAACCCTCAGTTAAGCGGTTTAAATCTGCGTCAGGCAATTTCATTAGCGGTTCCTTTGGATGAGTTGACCGAAAATGTTTACTTAAACCATGGGGTAAAAAGCCACCTGCCCATAAATCCCCATATGTGGTATTACTCAAAAGACATAACCCCGCCTGATTATAACCTTGAGGCTGCGGCGGAAATAATCGAAAACTCGGGCTATACTAAAGATAAACTAAAGTTCTCCATACTCGTAAACTCAGAAAACAAGTCACGGTGCGAGGCGGCGTCAATAATAGCTGACAGATTAAATCAAATAGGTTTTGACGTTACCGTAAACAAGCAAAATTTTGACGCTTATCAAAATCTTCTGAAAACCGATAATTTTGATATGTTTATAGGTGGCGTTCGGCTTTCAAAGCTTGGTGAGCTAAAACCTTTTCTATCAAGCGCCTCAATAACGGCGGGGATAAATTTATGCAATTACTCAAACACACAGGTTGACGCCCTTTTAGATAAATTAGAAACAGTCGGGAACGACGAGGATTTTAGATTAACTCAGGATGAGCTTCAGAAATTTATAGACAGGGAAATTCCCTGCGTCGGCATTTGTTTTAAATACTCGGCGGTTTTAACAGATAAAAATATAAACGGATTTAAAAATCCCACAGCGGATAATATATATAATGATATACAAAAATGGTATATAAATAAACACTGATTATTAAACTTATTTGAAAACCCTAAAATCAGCATAATAAGTATGAATTTCGCCGTAACACTTTAAACCCTATTGTCAAGACTACTTGAATTTTTGCATAACAAAAATTCTCGTGACCAACGGCAAAAGTATTAGCCTTTGTATTCAGAGTGAGGCTGGTCGCAAAACTTCGTTTTGCTGCTCGCCTTTGCAAACTGGCTTGCACTCCCCATGAATACAAGAGTAAGTACCCCTCAGCGGGTGACTTCCTCTGTCGGTTAAAAAATAAAGCTAAAATCCATATTTAAGCGCTTTTTTTAATATTTTAAAAATCCATAATAAGTTTAAAAAAATTTGATTTTTTTAGTGTTTTCACATAATAAACGGAGGTAAATAAATGGTCAGACAATGCTTTTTAACGGGAGAATTAATATTTTTCGCTGAGGAACGCGCGAAAAGACCACAGAACTTCAAAAAACTTCATGTAACATCGACTCCAAAGGAATTTTGCCCTTTCTGTCCCGAAAACAGTTCTATGACGCCAAAAGAGGTTTTCTCAACAGAAGATAAAAGAATAAGAATTGTTCCTAACAAATATCCTTTTATATCAAGAAATGACCCAACCCATTACGGTATACACGACGTATTAATAGACACAGCGAATCACGATGAAAGATTATATCAGTTTACGGATGAACATATGGCTGAGGTAATAAAATCGATAAGAGAACGTGTAAAAGTTTTACAAGATGATAATAAAACCGTATATATACAAACGTTCAAAAACGACGGAATAGACGCCGGGGCTAGCCAGTCACACTCTCATTGGCAAATTGCTTCTTTATCGGTTATTCCTCCAAAGTATCAAAATGTGCTTAATGTTCTGCGTAAATATTATAACGAGAACGGCAAATGTTATTTCTGCGATTTGAAAGAAACACTTAAAGAGCAAGTTATAGAAGAAAACGACAGTTTTATGGCTTATGTTCCCACAGACGCTAAATTCCCTTATGAAATGTACATAATACCTAAAAAACATACATCAAATATCATAAACTTTAACGACAAAGAAGCGTCTGATATGGGAAAATTAATAAGAAATTGCGTAAAAAGGCTCGCCTCATTATATCAAGGTATATCCTATAACATATGTTTCTTCAACTCGCCAAAAACATTGTCAGAAAACGATTGTTTTGAGAAGTATACTCACTTTCATATACAAATAATCCCAAGAATAGGACATATGGCGGGATTTGAGTTCTCGACGGGATGTTATATAAATTCCGTTCTGCCTGAAAAATCCACCGAGGTTTTGAAAGGAATTGATATAAAACAATGAAAATAAAACTCGCTATTTTAGCCGGCGGCGCTTCTTTTGAGAGGGAAATATCCCTCCGCTCCTCGGAGGAAATCATAAAATATCTTGATATAAAAAAATATGATATAAACACAATAATAGTACCGAAAGAAAAAAACACCTCATGGGTAAAAGAACTTATTGATTTCTCGCCTGATTTGGTTATAAACCTGCTTCACGGCGGAGATGGGGAAAACGGCTCTGTTTCCGGTCTTTTAAACTGCCTTAACATTCCTTCAATAGGAAACGGCGTTCTGTCAGGAGCTGTCTGTATGAACAAAAATATATGCAAAGCGGTTTTAAAAAACAGCGGCGTTCCTGTCTGTGAGGACGTTTTTATAAAAAAAGATGACTGTATAACAGACTTTGAGGAAAAAATCAAGGGACTGGGTTTCCCCGTAATAGTAAAACCCAATAACGGAGGCGGAAGCATAGGAATTTCCGTGGCGGAAAATATAGACGACGTTAAATCTCTCGCTGAAAGCATAATAAAAAATTACAATGACGACGTTTTAATCGAAAAATTTATAGATGGAAAAGAAGTAACGATAGTTCTTATACAAAAAAATAACAACATAGAGGTTATGCCGGTTTTGGATATATCTCCAAAGGGCGGTTTCTACGACTATAACTCTAAATATGTTGACGCCACAGCGAAAATTGAATTTTCAACGCTCCCTCTGTTTATTCGAAAAATGATTGAGGACATAGCCAAAAAAGTTTTTAAAATATTTGAGTGCGAGGGCTTCTGCTATGTGGATTTAATCGTAAAGGAGGAACAAGTTTACTTTATAGAGGTAAACACAATTCCCGGATTTACAAAACACAGTATAATCATAAAAACCCTAAAAGCTTTAAATATGGACATAGGAAATTTTCTTGACGAACTTATACAAAATGAGCTTTAAAAACGCCATTTATCCTAATATAACCCAAAACTAAGCTTATTATTGATAAAATTATAATTTCCATCACCTAATAAATTTAGTTTTCCGTTTCTCGCTATTACAAATTTGTTTATAATCTTATGTCAAAACCGCTAAAATTTTTGTATAACAAAAATTCCCGTAACCGGTGAGGAAAGTATTCGCCCTTGTATCCAGTGTGAGGCTGGTCGCAAAACTTCGTTTTGCCGCCAGCCCTTGCAACCTGGCTTGCACTTACCATAAATACAAGTAGTAAGTACCTCCAAGCGTTGAACTTCCTCTGTCGGTAAAAAAATGGATACAAATACATTTTTACAACATAGTAGACAAGCGAGAGATTAGTATAAAGTTAAGGAGAATAAAAATGAATAAATCAATTAAAATAGGCAAAAAAATTATTTCCGAGGATTCACCTGTATACATCATAGCCGAAATGTCGGGAAATCATAACCAAAGCTTTGATAGAGCGAAAAAAATTATAGACGAGGTAAAAAAAACAGGGGCAGACGCCGTAAAACTCCAGACATATACCCCTGACACAATAACGATAGACTGCGACGCTCCCGCTTTTCACACAGGAAAAGGGCTTTGGGAAAATGAGAAAACTTTATACTCTCTCTACCAAAAAGCTTATACCCCGTGGGAATGGCAGGAAGAGCTTAAAATCTACGCTGAAAGTATAGGTCTTGACTGTTTTTCCTCTCCCTTTGACCTTACGGCGGTTGACTTTATGGATAAAATAGGAATGCCGGCGATAAAAATCGCGTCTTATGAGATAAACGACATACCTCTGATAAGAAAAGCCGCCAAAACGGGAAAACCCATAATAATCTCCACTGGAATAGCCTATTTAGAGGACATAGAGCGTGCTTTAAGGACTTGCAGAGAGGAAAACAACGAAAATGTGATTTTATTAAAATGCACCTCGGCTTATCCCTCCCCTTATGAGGATATGAACATAAAATTAATACCAAATATGAAAGAGACTTTTGAATGTATCGTAGGTCTTTCCGATCACTCACCAGGCTCTGAGGTAGCCTTAGGCGCCGTCGCATTGGGCGCCAAAGTGATTGAAAAACACATGACCATAAAACGCTCCGACGGCGGCGTTGACTCTGATTTCTCAATGGAGGCGGAAGAATTTTCTCAAATGGTCTCTCAAATAAGAAACCTTGAGAAAGCTCTCGGCCGAGCGACCTACACTCTGACAGAAAAACAGAAAGAGGGAAGACGGGGTTCCCGTTCCCTGTATGTTGTAAAGGACATAAAAAAAGGAGAAATAATAACAGAGGAAAACGTCCGCTCAATCCGCCCCGGCGGAGGTCTTCACACAATGTATTATGATAACGTTTTAGGAAAAACGTTCGCTTCAGACTATAAAAAAGGTACCCCGTTAAGCTGGGATATGATAAGGGAGGTTAAAAAATGAGTGATAGTTCAATAGGTATAATCACCGCGAGAGGCGGAAGCAAGCGTATCCCCGGAAAAAATATAAAAGAGTTTTTAAAAGAGCCCATAATAAATTATTCTATAAAAGCCGCTTTAAACAGCGGTATATTCGACGAGGTAATGGTCTCCACCGATGATGAGAAAATAGCCCAAACAGCTATAAAAGCGGGGGCCTCTGTCCCTTTTATGAGAAGCGCCGAAACCTCAGACGATACAGCGACAACAGCGGAGGTTATTTTAGAGGTATTGGAGAAATACGCTTCCCTCGGAAAAACTTTTGATTATGTCTGCTGTATGTATCCCACCGCTCCTTTTATAACTCCCGAAAAATTAAAAAAGAGCCTGGAAATATTAAAAGAAAAAAACGCCAACAGCGTTATTCCCGTGGTACGCTTCTCATATCCTCCTCAGAGGGGATATATAATAGAAAACGGCGTTTTAAAATATAAATGGCCGGAAAATTACTCAAAAAGATCTCAGGACTTAGAGCCTCTCTACCATGACAGTGGACAGTTTTATTTTTATAAAGCGGAATTTTTTATAAAAACAAAAGGATTAAATTTTGATGGTATGTACCCCCTTATCCTCTCAGACCTCGAGGTACAGGATATAGATACTCCCGACGATTGGGAAACGGCGGAAATGAAATACCGTATTTTAAGAGAAAAGGGTTTTATAAAATGAGCGGTTCCATAATAAAAAAAACAATGGCGATTTTCAGCAGCGGCTCTTTGTCCCTTGGTATGGGACATATAATGAGAACCCTCGTAATCGCCGAAAAACTTAAAAATACATTATCCATATATTATATACGTGAAAACGGGGACGAGTATAAAACAGGAGAAGACGAGCTTAACAAAAGAGGATATAAAGTATACACGGAAAATGAAGATACATCGGCGGACTTATTGCTTCTTGACAGTTATAACGTAACTGAGAATACACTTCAGCGATTAAGAGAAAAATACAAAAAACTTGTATATATAGACGACTTGCATAAACTCTCATTTTATAACTGTGATATAATTATAAACAAAAACCTCGGAGCCGAAAATTTAACATATAATACCCCCGATAACTGCGAAACGCTTTTAGGACCTCTTTACGCTCTTTTAAGAGATGAGTTTCAAAAAACGGCCCCCGCCCAAATATCTGAGAACATAAAAAATATTCTTATTACAATGGGAGGAACAGACCCCAAAAACACGTCCGTTAAAGTGCTGAATATAGTAAAAAACACACCTTTTAATTTTAACGTGGCGCTAAGTCCAGGATTTTCCGATAAAACAAAATACGCCTTAAAAAAACTATCTGAAGAAAACAAAAATATAATCCTCTTTGACAACCCCAAAATGGCGGAATTAATATCAAAGTGCGATATAGCGATAACGGCGGGAGGCGGAACAACCCACGAAATAGCGTCTTTGGGCGTTCCTCAAATAATGATAACCGTCGCCGAAAATCAATTCTCCCCTCTTTCTTTTGGAGAAGATAACGGACTGTATATATACGGCGGAAAAGAAAACGAGTTAAATCCAAATAAGTTTTTATCACTTTTCAATTCATTAGCTGAAGATTTTAACAGACGAAAAAAACTTTCTGAAAGCCAAAAAAATACGATAAATAAAAACGGTGTGGATTTGGTCGCGGAAAAAATCAAAAGACTTATTTTATTATAATATCTATTTTTATAGTAAACCAACTTTAAAAGTAATAAAAGGAGACAGGGCAGAAACTATCTTCGCCCGTCTCCTTTTGCTCCTTTTCAAGTGATTTGACTATAACACTTTATTTTTTCACAGCAAAATTAAAAGTCTCGTTTAAAGCTTTCTCTAATATACAACCCGCCTGAACAGACGTAAGTTCACCATCACCGGTAACGTCGCACCTCTCAAAAAAATTTTCGCTTTCCGTAATTTCTTTAGGCACGCTCTCTCTGTCAAGCACAAACTCTAAAAGAAGAACAGCGTCAGAAACCTCAATTTCACCGTTTCCATCAACATCTCCTAAAATAAAATCACCTGACGGGTCTTTGCCGGGCCCTGGGTCGGTACCCATAACGCCAAGTTCCTTTTCGCTCATAACAGCGTTAGACCCACCTATACGAATAAGATATTTCTCGTTTTCCACTAAATTTCCCTTAAAAGAAAAAGTAAACAAACCATCATTTAAAGTCACTTCCGACGCCTCGTAAGTACCAATATAAATCGAATCAGAAAGCTGATAAGAATACCCCTGCGTTTCATTGTATTTAATCACTGAAGCCGTATATCTTTGATAGCCTGAAGGCTCTTTAATTCTGCCTGTCACCGTGATAGTCCCGCCCTCGTCAACCGTCGAGCCTATCAAAATAATCTCTGTCCCAGCGAATACGCTTGAAGCCGAACAAATAAAAGATAAAAGCGCCGCCAAGAAAAAAGCTATTTTTCTCATAAAAACAATCCTCCTCATACAAATTTTACCAAACTATGGCGAAACAATAAAAGAATAAACAAACAATCTCTTATAAAACACGATATACCAAAAATTCTTTTATTGTTTCGCGCTAAAATTTCTCAAAGCACTATAGTCCGTTATTTCTCATATTCCACAATCATACCCATTACGGTTTTATTAGCTCCTCCGCCCCATGTGTAAATAGGCTTTGACAAATCATCAAACTCAGCTGAGAAGGCTAAAAACGTCGATGGGTCGGCGTCTCCCGTTACCTTCGTAACAAGCTTTCCGCCGTCAAGCTGTCCTAAATACTGTACTCTTCTCTGTCCTCTGTTTAAATCATTTTCCTCGTTATAATATACAACCGTTACTTTACATTTTGAGTAGCCTGGGAACGGGTTAAAGTAAAGACAAGCATTGTCCACAGCTCCCTTTCCTCCTTTAAGACCTCTCGTAAAGTTTATTTTCTCAGTTGTTCCGTCAAGCTTTGTATGAGTATACTCATACTTTCTGTTTTGAGCGGCGAATTTGCCAAAACCGTTAAGACCCTCTACAGCCTCAAGCACCTGATTGTCAGACGTACCGCAGTAACTATCAAATTTAGCGTCTGAGAAATTATAAACCACATATGACGGTTTAGCCTGCTCCTCATATATATGCTCATATTTTTTTGAGTAAGGAACCATACCGTTAAATGAATCCCATATATGAATTTCCATTTTCTCTTTATCGGCAAACTCCCCGTTAATCGTATAACTTCCCGAATCGTTTAACGCCGTTTCCGTAGCCTTAACTATATTGCCGTTAGCGTCATATACGGCGGTCATAAGAGAACCTGACGGCTCTGCGTCGTCTCCGTTGTATTTAACCTCAATATCAACTGTATTGTACAAAGTATTGGTAAATTTCGTTATCTCATAAATATCAACGCCATCGGCTGGTTTTTCCTTAATTGACTTCATTTTAGAAACAACTTCCTCAACCGTTTTCTTGAGCACGTCAAAATCAATCTCCGTCTCAGCGGCTTTAACTCCCGCCTCATAAGTCTCTGTCATAATCTTCCAGTTCTTCTCAGAGTATTTATTTTTATCATAAGATTTGTAAGCGTCTTCCAAAGTCTTTTTATATTCCGCTCTCTGAGCGTCTGTAATCGCGTTTTTAATAACGCTTACAACAGGGAAAGAAACCTCCTTCGTTACCCCGTCAATAGTAACGGAAGCCGTTATAAGAGCAGTTCCCTCGGACTTGTTAGCTCTTACAATATTGTTTTCCACAACCGCCACATCTTCATTGCTTGATTTATAAGAAACACTTCCCTCGCCTATCTCCGCGAAATTCTCATCAGTCATAATCGCCTGAAGTTTAGGGTCAACGGTTTTAACGGCAGCGGCGAAAGAACCGTCTGGATTGACTGTGCTTATAAGAGAAATTCCTGTAGGTATTACAGAAGCTCGTTTAAGCTCTTTTCTAAGACTTCCTGTGACGTTAATGTTGGCAGTAAGATTTTCAGCTTTTTCTGAATCCTCTCCCACCATAATCGTATATTTACCTTCAGGAATATAAATTCCCGTCGTCTTTTCATCATAGAAATGCAAATCTTTAACGCTTACTTTAATTGTAACCGTTTTTTCCTCTCCCGCCCCAAGGCTCACTCTCTCAAAGCCTTTAAGCTGTTTTAAAGGCAGATTCACACCGTCTCCGCCAGGCGCTTTAACATAAAGCTGTACAACCTCGTCAGAAGGAACCGCGCCCACGTTTTTAACATCAACACTTACCTCAAAATCACCATTGGCATCCACGCTTTCTTTTGAGAGTTTAAGGTTTTTAAACTCAAAAGTTGTATAGCTTAATCCATAACCAAAAGGATAAACTGGATTACCCCCGTAATACTGATATGTTCTTCCTGGAAATTTATCAGCAAACCCCTCGGGGAAATTTTCCGGTTTTTGACTTCTTTGTCGTATGCTGTAATCGTTTCTTTCCCATTTAATGCCCTCAGCGTCTCTCTGGTCAATGCCGTCTATTTTCATAACCTCAAGGTCTTTCGGGTCGTACCATGTTGTTGAGAGCCTTCCTGACGGACTTACATCGCCCATAAGAACCTCAGCTAAAGCCGTTCCCTGAACCTGACCATTGTAACAATTCCATAAAACGGCTTTAGTATTGTTTATAAAAGGAGATACATCCATTTGACCCGCCGTCTGCATTACAACGACAGTTTTTTCAGGATAAGCCTCCGTAAGAGCCAAAACGTGGTTTTGATGCTCCGGAAGAGCGATGCTTGTTCTGTCGTTTGACTCGTTTGAGTCCGCCGTAGTCGTTCCGGCGTAAGCTATAATAATCTCCGCGGCGTCAAGCTCCGCTTTATACGTGTCCACGCTGAAACTTGAGTTTATACTTAAAGTAATATATAAATCAGCTGTTTTATTATATCCCCCCTCGGCTCCGGTATAATCAGCCGACACTGTCATATAGTCCGCTCCGGAACTTGAGGTGAATTTAATTTCCGAATAATTCTGAGTTGAGTTGTTATAGCCTATATTAATTATACCGCTTGGAGAACCCTCGCTTGTCAAAACTTCCGCCTCAACTTTGGTAACCCCCGCGAAATCAACATTCGGAACGGAAACAACAGCTTTTCTCGTAACATTTTTAAGTTCCCCGTTCTCTAATGTCACTCCCTCTTTTTTATCAGCTTTTGACAAATCAACTTTAACTTTAGAGCCATTCGCCTTAACAAGGTTAATCGCCCTGATATTGAGTATAGCAGTCTCATCAGTGATATTTCCGAGATAATTGAGTTTTACGTCCATATTTTTCTCTTTAAAAATATTTACAAGTCCCTGATAAGGTGAAACCGTTTTCTCCGGCTCTCCAGAATATCCGCCAAGATAAGCTTCTCCCGCCATATTTCCAACTATTGCCACATTTTTAACGCTTGATTTAATAGGGAGGATATTATCCTCATTTTTAAGCAATACCCATGATTTTCTCGCCGCTTCCAACGCCACGTTCACGTGTTCAGCGGTCTCAAGAACACTCGAGTCCCCCGCGAAACTGTAAGGAACCTCTGAAGGAGCGTCAAACTCACCTGTTCTCATTCTCGCGAGATAAGCCCTGTAAAGAGCTATGTCCAAATCATCCTCGCTCATATGTCCGTTGTTCACCGCTTCTATAATATTAGCGGCTGTCATTGCGCTTCCGCAGTCCATATCGTTTCCATTTTTAATAGCGAAAGGAAGCGTCTCCGACTGTGGAACCGAATCAAGCTTAACGTCGGGGAAGAGAGTGCGCTTAAACGTAGGACGACTGTGAAGATTGTTCACGGCCCCGCAGTCTCCTGTTACATATCCGTCAAAACCCCAATTTCTTCTAAGAAGGTCGTTAAGTATGTAAGGATTAGCGGGAGACGGTATATACTCGTAAAGTATGTCGCCGTTTCTCGTAACCGTGGTAGCGTTATAAGAGCTCATAACAGACGCGGCGTTAGCGATTTCCATTATATCCTGAAAAGCCTTTCCATAGTAATCCCTAAGTGTCTGCTCATCCATAACCGATGTTCCGACTTGTCTCTCAGACTCACAGTTGTTAGCGATAAAATGCTTTAAAGTAGCGATGGTCTTGAGATATTTCTCATCGTTTCCCTGCATACCGTTTATAAAATTAACGCCGTATTGAGTGGTCAGATAAGGGTCTTCCCCATATGACTCCTCGTTTCTGCCCCAACGCGGGTCTCTCGCCATATTGATAGTCGGCGACCAATAAGAAAGCCCGTTTCCTCTGGAACCAGGTTGATTAAGCTTTCCTCTCGCCTCCGTAGACGTAATGTCCGCCGCTTTAAATATCAACTCCCTGTCCCATGTATTGGACATAGCCATACTCGACGGAAAACTTGTCGCTTTGCCCTCTCTCGCCACACCGTGCAGGCCCTCTTTCCAGAACTGATACTTTTTCACGCCGAGACGGTCTATAGCTGGAGCCTGATTCACAAACTGTCCCGCTTTTTCCTCCAAAGTCATTCTCGCGACCAAATCCGCCGCACGTTCCTCAAAAGATAAACTTGTGTCCTTATACGGAAGAATCTCCGCCGCCAAAGAAACGTCCCCGCCTGATAACTTAGCCTCTTCCTCGGCGAAAACGGCATTTGTGTTAAAAACTCCCGTCACGGCCATAAAAAAAGCGACCGCCGAAGAGACAATTTTCTTTAATTTCATATAAAACCCTCCTTATCTCTTAAAAATCAAACTCGCCCGTAAACTCTCAAAGACTATTGGTATTTTCAAACAAAAAAATACTTTAACCACACAAGTAGATAACTCCATATTTATGTTCAACAGAGTTTATACTCGCCATCGAATACAATAGACTTCTTTCGAAACTTCACGTTTATAGAAGTAACG